>CAIWNO010000382.1 GCA_903914045.1 uncultured bacterium
AATAATGGAGCGCGCCGTTGGCACAAACTCGTTCGGATTCATGCGCTGCTCTATGTGCTCGCTGAGGTAGGTCATTTCGCCGCAACCAACTTCAGCCAGCCACTGCGCAAAGTGCGCGCGGTGAGAAGTTTCATTGGCGCGGCAAATTCCATACAGCGCAAAGCCAGCGTCAGCCAGCGTGGCAAGAATTTCACGCGTCAGCGCATGGTCAATTTCGCCGTGATTTACGGTGTTTTCATGGCTCATGGCGCGCCACGTATTTGGTGTCATGCGTGACCATGTCGCACAGTTTATTTGATGGAGTTGCGGTGACTGCGCATTGATTGCGTGAATGTATTTGCGTTACGCGCATCAACCCAATCCCGCGACGCGCGCCAAGAGTGCGGCGGGCAATTCTTGTTGCAGCGAATTATTTTTTGTAATGGCGTCGGCCGCGGCGTAGCCAGAACGCACCGCGCCCTCCATGGTGGCGGGCCAACCTGTATCGCACCAATCCCCCGCCAAAATTAAATTGTCCACGCCACCAGTTGCGTTTGCACGCGGACCAGGTCGCAGCGCTTCAAAGCCAGGCACCGCGGCAAATGTGGCGCGCTTCTCCTTGACTGAGCGAACCTCCGTGGGCGCAAGCGAGCGCGCGCGTGGACAAGCCCAATCAATATCGTGGCGAACGCGCCGCGCAATGTCTGCCTCGTCCAAATCCATCCACGCGTCGGCGCCGGAAATCACGGCGTGAATATGTTGACGGCCAGCATCATCAACGCCTTTGTTAAACAACCACTGCGTGGCGCGCGCCGGCAACACCATGTGCGGCTGGTCAAGCACGGGCTTTTCATAGACCAAATGCACGCCCAGAATTGGACTGGTGGTCATGTGATCAAGATTGCGTAAACGAGCGTCTTTTGCCTGCAAAGTGGGCGAACATAATTTCAACAAGCGATCAAATGGAACCGCGCTAATCACCGCGGCGGCTTGCACCAAACCTTCATTGGTGACCACGCCAGTCACGCGCTCGCCGTCAAATGCGATCGCTTGCGCGCTCACGCCAAGCTTCACTTGACCGCCAGTCTTGGCAATGATGGCCTCGGCGGGATCATATAAATCAAGCAGCGGAACAACGCTGAGCGCCATGGCGCTGGCGAAACGGTGGCTGAGAAATCCCTCTTGAAAAACTTTCATGGCCATGGGCGCGTCCACGCGCGCCGACGACAAGTTGCACGCGCTGACCACCACGGGTTCCCAAAATCGCTCAATGGCGCGCGTGGTCTGGCGCGTCTCTTGCAAGAAGTCCATGAACACGCGGCCGCGCCAACGCTCGCGGCCGGCGTAGCCCATGCGCATTAATTTAAACATGGCAAACGCAATGGCCACTTTGTCCTTGAATGAAATCATGCGCATGCGCATAAAACTTCCGGTGAATTGCGCGGGCGCGGGCAACCAACCCGAGCGCATCACATCAGGTTCATGCGGCGGATTGGCCCAATAGGTTTCTTTGTGCCATTGCATGCGCTCCAGCACGCCCAGACGTTGATAGAAATCCAGCAGATTGACGCAGCACCCCATGGCGACGTGTTGGCAGTTGTCGAGAATTTTTCCAGTGCGCGGGTCCACAAAGCTGGTGGCTCGACCACCCAATTTACCGCGTGTTTCAAGCACAATTGGAGTGAAGCCGGCCTCGGACAGGCGCAACGCGGCGGCAATGCCCGCAATGCCCCCGCCAACAATCGCCACTCGTTTCACCTGTGGCTCCTGGGTTGTTCGCCTTGACCTTGCACCATTTGTTGAGCCAGAAGTTTTTTTGGTTTTGAATGTTTTGCGCGTAGCGCAATCCACACCTTGCGCAAAGTGCTTAGCCGCGCGCGGCCTTGCACCGCGAGTTGCGGGTCAGCTTCAATTTTGCTTAACACGCCCTTGTAAATTTCCGTCATGGCCCACAGCGTAGGCAGACATGCTGGATCAATCATTCCATCAAGCGCGGCGCTGCGATCGTAATGGGCGCGGGCGCGCTCGCATTGCGCGCGGATGAATTCAACGCAGCGATCGGGCGCGCTCCAGGCGCGGACTATTTCTGGAGTGAGTTCAAGCGCTTGAAATTCAGCCAGCGGCAAGTAGCAGCGGCCGCTGTCCAAGTCCTCGCGCAAGTCGCGCAAAATGTTTGTCAGTTGAAACGCAATACCGCGCTCCACCGCCAACTTAATGGCGTCCTGTCCGCTGTAGCCCCAAATGCGAATGCAGACCAAGCCAACGGTGCCCGCGACTTGATAACAAAATTTGCGCAACTCGGGCCAAGTTTGAAATTTGGCGGGCACAAGATCGCCCACTTGTCCATCAAGCATGTCATGAAAGTCCTGCTTTTCTAGGCGAAATTGCTTGCTGGCCTCTGTCAGCGCGATCAACGCGGGCGTGTGGGTTTGCGTGTGTCCATCCAATGCCGCGTCGGTGGCGTCGCGGTAGGCCTGCAAGCGATGATTGCGTTCATTGGGATCGCGTTCTGGATCGTCCACCAAATCATCGGCCTCGCGCATCCACGCGTACACCGCGTACATAGCCCAACGTTTTTCCGGCGGCGTTAAACGCAACCCGTAGTGAAAGTTTTTGGCGCGCTCGCGCGTGATTGCCTCGCACGCCGCCACCGCTTCTTGCAACGATGGATTCATAACGCGCCCCGATTCCTATGCGCGGCCATCCACGCTTTGGAGATAAGAATAAGTTTTTCAACGCGGCTCATATTGGGTCGGCGAATGCAGGTTTCAAAATCCCATTGACGAATGTGCTTCAACACGCCGCGACCGCCGTCGCTGAACAGGCCAACAACGGGCCGCGAAGTGGGTGACAGCGAGCGCAGCAACTCGTGGCCTTGATCAAAAAGTTTCTCGGTGTGGTCGCACAACGCGCTCAACATGCCGCGATAGGCGGGCAGAAAATCCAAGTCCGCCGCCCAACCACGACGCGCCGTGATCAATAAGCGCGACTCAAAATCTGGAATGTCGCGCCACGCGTCACGCGGTAAATACACGCGGTCGCGCTGCAACAAATCGCGCTTGACGTCTTGCCAATGGTTGACCAATTGCAACGCGGTGCAGGTGCAATCTGAAAGTTGCGCAAGGCTTTCGTCGCGCGGCTCACCCAGAACAGCCAGCACCAAACGCCCCACGGGATTGGCGCTGAGCGCGCAATAGCGCGTCAATTCCTCCAATGATTCCCAGCGCGTTTGGCGATTGTCCCATTCAAAGGCCTGGATAAGTTGGTCAAAAAGATTTTCCGGCAACTCATGGCGCGCGATCACTGGCTTGAGCGCGATAAAAATTGGATGCTTCGCCGCGCCTTGATAGCACTGGCGCAATTCGTCGCGCCACCACGCCAGAAGTTCAAGCGCTTGCTGGGGGCTTTGCGCTTCGTCGCCCAAATCGTCGGCCCAGCGACAGAAGGCGTAAATGGCCGCGAAGTCAGCGTGTGATTTTTCCGGCAGCAATGAACTGAGCACGGAAAAATTTTCACTGCGCGCGTGGGTCAGTTGCGCACACCACGCGGCGGCTTCGCTGTGGGACATGGGCGACATGGTGGACGTGGGCGACATGGCCGCGCACATGTTTGGTCCCCACTGCTCTAAAAGTTTAGTGGCGGGTTGCGCAAGTGATTGGCTCACGCGTGTTCTCCATCGGTGTGTCGTCGGCGGCGGCGCGCAGGCTGAATGCCCATTTGCTCGCGGTACTTCACTACGGTGCGGCGCGCAATGGTAATGCCGCGCTCGCGCAACTGCGTGGTAATGGCTTCATCAGAAAGCGGCCGCGTCTTGTCCTCGGCGTCCACAATTTCCTGCAGCACGGTGCGCACGGCCTCCCAACTTACACTTTCGCCGTCGGCATTTTCGGTGCCGCCGGTGAAAAACTTTCGCAACTCAACTAGGCCACGTGGAGTCTGCATCCATTTGCCCGCCACGGCGCGGCTGACCGTGGCCACATGCACGCCAATGCGGTCGGCGACATCCATCATTGGCAGAGGACGCAAATGTCCGGAGCCTTCATCGAACCATTCGCGCTGCTTTTCCAGCACAATCTCGACCACTTTCAGAAGTGTGTTCTTGCGCTGCGTGATGGCGTCAATAAGCCAACTGGCGGAGCGCATTCCATCCTGCACAAACTTTTTTGTGGCGGCGTCGGTTGCATCTTGCTCAACCATCAACGAATAGCGCGGACTTACACGCAGCGGCGGAACGGAGCCATCGCAAATCGCCGCGACATAGCGGTCCTGCTCGGCGTCAAATTCAATCATGACATCTGGAACAATTGGACGCTCCGTTTCATCAGTCAAGTCGCGGCCTGGTGAAATAGTTAAGCGACGCAAGCGCTCCTTGGCGGCTTCAATGCGCTCCACATTCATGCCGCTGCGCGCCGCGATTTTTGGCAAGCGATTCTCCAGAAAATCCTCATAGTGATCCTTCAACAAAATGCGCGCGTCGCGCCAGGCAATTTCATCCTGCTCGCTCGGCCGCTCATTCCATCGCTGCGAATCCAACTTGGCGTCAACTTGTATAAGCAAACTTTCCTGCACATCGCGCGCCGCAACACCCGCGGGCTCCAACCACTGCTGCAACAGGGGCAACACGCGCTGCAATTCCTGCGCGGTCACGGCGCTATCTTGCTTGGCGCTATGCGCGGCAATGGCCTCTATATCCGCGGAAAGCAAGCCATCATCGTCCACAAAATCAAGAATGGTTGTGCCCGCAAGCAGCGTGGCCGCGTCGGTTTCAATCATGCTCCATTGATGGCGCAGTTGCTCGCTTAGTGGCTCGCGCCGCGCCGCGGTTTGCGCCAGCATTTCATACTTCGCATCTCGCTCGCCATCCAAGTGGCGCGTGGTGGGTTGCGCGCCCTCGCCGTAATCGCGTTCAAACTCACGCGCGCGTTCAAACGCCGCGCCGGTCTCGGCGGCCTCGCCACTTTCAAGCGGCTTCTCCGGAATTTCCTGCTCCACTTGTTCTTGCGGTTGCGCACCGTCCTCATCACTGGCTTCGGGCTCCACTTGCTCAATGGCCACATTGCGCTCAAGCTCCTGCTCCACTCGCTCTTGCAATTGCGCCAATGGCATTTGCAACACCTCCATGCTTTGAATCAGCCGCGGCGCCAAGCGCAGTTGCTGTGAGGTGCGAAGTTTTTGTGAGAGATCAAAACGCATGTCAACATACTACGGGGGAACCCGCAAAAAATAGTTGAATTGTTGCGCAAACTCAGCGCAAACTTGCAGCGCAATCGCAAGTCAACTCATGCGCCGTCGACCCGCAATGGCGTCTGCCAAAGCGGCGCGATTGGCGAATTCAATCTGGCTTCCCGCGGGCAAACCACGCGCAAGCCGAGTGACATTCACCCCCAAAGACTGCAGCGGATCCGCTAAAAAAAGCCCCGTGCTATCGCCTTCCATGTCGGGGTTGAGCGCCAAAATAACTTCTGTCACTTTGACACCTTGCGCATTTTTTGTTGGGTCTGAAATGCGCCGCAGCAAATCGTTCACCGTTAAACTGTCGGCGCCAACGCCCTCAAGCGGAGAAAGTCGTCCCATTAAAATGTGGTAGACGCCGTGAAACATTCCGGTCTGCTCCAAGTTCCACAAATCTTTTGGTTGCTCCACCACCATCACCATGGACGCGTCGCGGCGTGCGTCGCAACAAATTGCGCACGGATCGTCGTCGGTCAAATTCCAACACACGCCGCAGTGGCGCACATCGGTCTTCACATCCGAGATGGCCTTGGACAAACGCATGGCTGTATCCGTGTCGGTTTTAAGCAAATGAAAAGCCAAACGCTCCGCGGTGCGACGACCCACGCCGGGCAATTGCGACAACTCGTGAACCAGCCGCGTGACTGGTTCTGGTTGCGCGGAATTCATGCGGTGAATGGACATGGTTTAATGCTACGCCTGCGCCATATCGTTTGGCGGATTGTCATGGACCAGGCGCGCGCTAGGTTGCTCAACCTTGACAATGATGGCGTCAAAAGCCTCCATTGCAGCCTGAATAATTGGCATTTGCACAAGATCTTTATCAAGCCCGTGCATGGGCGCAACGGCTTGCGGCTGCGCTTGCGTGGTGGTTTCAAACTGCAATTTCCAACCGGGTCCAAGCGCGCGCGTCACCATGGATTGCAACATTTCACTTTTGCGCGCGGCGTAGTTGGCGGCGCCACCGGCGCTTTCGCACGCCCGCAAAGTCAGTTGACGATCGCGCATGGAAATGGGAACAAATGATTCCGCAAGCACGCGCTCTGGCGTGCTTGTGGCGATGGCCGCGACACGTTGCCACGCTTCAAGCGCGGTGGTGACGGGATTTATTTCACCGTTGTGCGTTGTGGGATTGTGTGGTGACGCGGCAGCAATGCGCGGCGGCGCGGCATTCACTATTGCAACAGATCGATCAAGATGTGTTGGCGCGGTAACGCTACGCGGTGGCGCGAAAGTGTGTTCAGGATTTGTTGGCTCGGCAACGCTTGGCGCGCGCATGGACGCAACGCCAGCGCTCTCGTCTACGGCGACTGAGCTAAGTTGCTTTTTTTTTTCGCCCTCAATGGGCCGGGTCGAATGCGCTGCGGCGATATCCATGCGTTGAAATTCTCGGTGCAAACACAGGCGCGCAATGGTGGCGTCAAAGATGGTGCGCGGCGCGCTGCTGACACGCATGGAGCGAATGGCGGCTTCGCACACCGCCACAAAGTGCACCAATTCATGCGGCTCAAATTGTTTGGCTTGATCCGCGGCTAGACTTCGGGCTTCAGGCGAAAGATCCACAAGTTCCGTGTCTTTGCCGCAGGTTCGCACCACCAAAAAGTCGCGCCAGCGCGCCGCGAAAAATTCCAACGCCTGCTCAACGGGGCATCCAGATTCCAGCAACACCGCCGCGGATTCAAGCCCCGCTTTGGCGTCGCCACTTGAGACAGCCGATGTGACCGCGGCGATCAAGCCGGCGTCGGGCAAGCCCAGGACCTCCTCGGCCATCTTGTTTGAAATATTTCCATTGGCCGCGGCGATTAAACGGTCAAGCAAACTCAACGCGTCGCGCATGCTGCCATTGCCAAGCTTTGCCACCAGATGAATGGCGGCGTCGTCGGCCTGCAATTTTTCCTGGGCGATCACGCTGCGCAAATGCTCCGCAATACGCGCCGTGGCGATGGGCTTGAAATCAAATCGCTGGCAGCGACTTTGAATGGTGGCGGGAACTTTGTGCGGCTCGGTGGTGCACAAAATAAATTTCACGTGCGGTGGCGGCTCCTCCATGGTCTTCAACAGCGCGTTGAAGGCCGGCGTGGTGAGCATGTGCACTTCGTCAATGATGTAAATTTTGTAGGGACTGCGCGCCGGCAAAATGCCCGCCTTGGAAATCAAGTCCCGCGCGTCGTCCACGCCGCGGTTGCTGGCGCCGTCAATCTCTATGACATCCATGTCCTCGCCGCGCAAAATACTGGTGGAAATAGCCGCGGATTGCGTTAATTCCTTGGGCGCGTTCAAGGCGCGCGCCAACACGCGCGCCATGCTGGTCTTGCCCACTCCGCGCGTGCCGCAAAATAAATAGGCGTGCGCGATGCGGTTCATGGCGATCGCATTTTGCAACGTGCGGGAGATTGATTCTTGACCAATCAACTCATCAAAATGTTTGGATCGATAGCGACGCGCCAACACGGTGTAGCCAACGGAGGTGTTGGCACTTGAACTGTCCGATGTGGCGAACAGCGCGTCTGACATATCACTTGAGTGCGTCGGTGAATTAGATAAGAACGAAGTTAGCATGCCCGCTTGGGACTTCTGGTCGCCAAGCATGGAGGCATGCGGCATCACAGCGTCCGCTGGCTGCGCATCACTGGAAGTTTTTTTCACGGTTACTTTTTTTGCCACGATCAATTCCTATGCCACTGCTTTCAAGGACGGCCAGGCTTGCGTCGGCATGGATGCCGCTGCTTATGGCTGCTGCGGTCAAGCTCTGACCAGGTTCACATGACGCCCACCCAACGGGCCCGACCGTCCTTGAAAGCAGTGAAGTTTGAATCCTAGCTTGACCGCCCCCGTCGTACAATCAATGTATGAATGAAGAAATACCAGCGGAATCTGAGTTCAAAACCCATAAGGAAATAAGCGATATTTCAGCGGTCAACGATAGTTTTTCATCCGCCACCAGCGACCCACCGCTTGCAGGTTCGGATTCTGAAAACGCCCGCTCTGGTCGCTTTTTAATCCAAGTGGTTCGTCTGTTGTTCATCACGCTTCTGATTAGCGTGGCCGTGCTGACCGTGAGCAGCATGAAAACATCTTTTGATTTTAACTTCGCAATGGTGATTGGGTTGGCTATCACCACAACCGCGGTCGGCGTGATTGTGGTGGTCATTGACGCGTTGACACCCAACAAGCGCATTGCGGGCGTGGTTGGAATTTATATCGGAGTGTGCTTTGGCTTGTTGGGTGGAGTCGCGTTTGGCGCGCTGCTAGAAACAGTCACCAACGCGTGGGAAATTGTTGATCCACAAACCAGAATGTATTTAAATTTGAGCAAGTCCGTGGTTGGACTAATCATTTGTTATCTCAGTGTCAGCGTTGTACTGAACACCAAAGATGATTTTCGGCTTGTCATTCCATATGTGGAATTCAGCCGCACGCGCCGCGGAGTTCGTCCGTGGATTGTGGACACCAGCGTGTTGATTGATGGGCGCATTATCGCGCTTGCCAACGCAAAGTTGCTTGACGCGCCGCTGATCATCGCCAATTTTGTGGTGGATGAATTGCAACGCCTGGCCGACAGTGGCGACAAAACCAAGCGCTCGCGCGGTCGCCGTGGCTTGGAAAACCTCATTAAACTGCGTGAAAATGCATGGACTGAAGTCTCGCTTCAAAATTTCCGCGTGTCGGGGCTTAGTGTCGATCGTCTTCTTCTTGAGGCCGCCAAAGGCGATGGCCTTCGCATTCTTACGACTGATTCAAATTTGGAATCCGTCGCAAAAATTCAAGGCGTTGGCCTTGTGAATCTTGCAAGCATGATCGCCTCGCTGCGACCAACCATTGGAGTGGGAGATATTGTGACGCTGACGATTATCAAGGCTGGCGAAGCTGCCGGTCAAGGCGTTGGATATTTACCAGATGGAACAATGGTGGTTGTGCAAGAAGCCGTGACACGAATTGGCGCAAGCGTGGAGGCGACTATTTCTAACATCGTCAACACCAACGCGGGGCGATTGCTCTTTGCCAAATTGGAGGGCGCTGTTCCAGCAACGACCGCAAGCATGGCGGCGGCGGCTACGAATCAAGCCAAAGAACCACATTCCCCCTCAACACAGGTTGATTCCGATACTCGAAGAAATCCGCGGCGGGGCTAGTGATCATACGACGCAACATTGCAACGCATGACACAGAACAGTCAAGTTGTTGATGCGTTTCAAATCCAAGTTCACTTGAAATCAGTCGATTCGATGAGTCACTTACGCCGCGTTGCGCAGTGATAGAACAGCTTCCGCCAAGGCCCGCACATGCTGCGCCACTACTGGCGTGTTTGGTTGCCTGATTGTTTTTTCAAGCAAATCCAAGCTGTGATTTGGCAAAACGGAAAGAATTCGCTCGGCCGCCCACGGCTCCAGTTCCATCAATAAAACGGCGGCTTCATAGCGCGATGTAGGCGTGTCCTCTAGACGTTCAACTAATGTGGCCGCAATCAACGCCGGTTTCTCCGCGACACATTTGTGCAATGCGCAGGCCAAAGGAGCGCTCCAAAATTCAAAGTGGCTCGTCGTTGCCGCGCCCAATTGAGTGTTGGTATTTTCAATATTGTTTTTAAAACTTACCAATGGCGCAGAAGTCTGCCGCGCA
>CAIWNO010000383.1 GCA_903914045.1 uncultured bacterium
AGGTTCCTCTTCGCCGCGCTCATCTGGGCGCGTTCGCGCGGTAGTTGGCTTGTAGGCGGCCTTGCGAAGGCTGGAAAATTCCGCGACGGAAAGTTCACGCCACGCGCCAACCGTCACGCCGCGCAACTGCAGAGGACCAATCGCAATTTGGCGCAAGCGCTTTAGTGGATAGCCAATTCGCAGCATTGTCAGCCTAATTTCAGTGTTTTTACCATCGCGGATTTCCATCAGCAAAGTGGTGCGGCCCAATTCGCGGTTCAGTACCGTGACGCGCGAACGCTTCTCTGGATCCATGCTCATGCTGCGCTTGCTTGGAAACAACGCCGCCTCAATGGTGGTCACGGCCGCATCATCAAGTCGACCAGCGACAACCAACTCAAATGTTTTTGACACTTCATAGCGCGGATGCGTCAAGCGATTGGCAAACTCGCCATCGTTGGTCATGAGCACCAATCCACTGGCGTCAATCTCCAAGCGGCCTACTGGAAATAATCTTGTTTGCAACGGGTGCTGCACCAAATCAATCACGCGACGACGGCCATCAGGGTCAACATTGGTGCAGACAATTCCTTTGGGCTTGTACAACATGATGTAGACATGCGGATCTGCGCCGCGAATGACGCGGCCATCCACTTCAATTTTATCTTTTTCCGCGTTCACCCAAGCGGGGAGAGCGTCAAGAATAATTCCGTTCACGCGCACGCGCGCCTGCGCCACCAATTCCTCGCACTCGCGTCGACTGGCCACGCCCGCTTGCGCCAGCACTTTTTGAATGCGTTCCCCGCGGCGGTCGTCGGTAAATGGGTGCGCGGTGCTTGATCGGCGTTTCATGGGTCGCCCATGGTAGACACTTGTTTGCCCGTACACTTTGCGCATGAATGATTTTCTCCATGTCTTGCCCGAGACCGTGACCTTGAGATTGGCTCGATTCTGGCGGTTTTTACGCTTTTGCATTCACTGGATCGCAAAGGACCGCGCCACGCAAATGGCCAGCGCGTTGGCCTATCGAACCTTGATTGGCCTCTTGCCAGTCGTCATTGTGGCCACACTCATCTTCAAGTCGGTTGCGGGACAAAATTTCACGCAGTTGGTCAAGCAAGGATTGGACGCGCTTGGTCTTGAGGAAATTAAAATTGTTCCGCCAGGGTCCACGCAAGAACAAGTGAGCTTAAGTTCGTGGCTGCTGGAAATTATTTCAGGCGCCTCCAAACTTGATCTGTCTGGACTTGGAATTGTTGGCGCCAGCATTCTTCTATTCAGTTCCATTTGGGTTGTCATCACAATTGAAGAAAGTTTCAACATGATTTGCCGCGCCACGCACGGGCGAAGTTGGGTGCGTCGTTTCATTACCTACTGGTTCGCGCTTACCGCCGGACCACTTCTATTGGGCGCGCTTCCAATTGTTGGCGCCTATGTCACCAAGTCCGCAGACATGTTGCCAAATTGGGGATGGCTCTTATGGGTGGTGCGATCCATGTGGGGATTTTTTGTGTTGTGGGTGTTGTTGCTGTTGGTGTACACCGCCGTTCCAAGTTCGCCGCCACGCTTTCGTTTTGCCGCAATGGGCGCGCTTTTTAGCTCAATTGGACTTTTGCTTGGCCAACATTTCCTTGGCGTCTATGTCAATAAAACTTTAAGCTTGAGTTTAATTTATGGATCGCTCGGTTTGGTTCCAGTGTTCATGTTCTGGCTCTACGCCATGTGGCTCATTGTGCTTGGCGGTTTACAAGCGGCTGTCTTGTGGGATGTTTTTGGAAAGCGCGGTTGGGAGCAACTCTCGCTCGAAGAGGGTCCCACGCTGGCTGATCCTGGAGTCGCGGTCTCCATTATGCAGCAAGTTGTGAACAATTATAAAAATGAAATTCCAGCGACGTTGGTCAATGTTTCAAAATCAGTTGGCTTATCGAGTTCGGTCACCCATATGTTGCTCGGGCGCCTGCTTGAACGCGGTCTCCTGTTGTATGTCGCGGACGGTGAGAAATATGTGCCCGCGAAACCAGCATCGGAAATTCTGTTGGCCGACGCGCTGCGTGTTGGGTTTGAATCATGCAGCGCTGGATTGGGCAAGATTGATCCGTCGCTTCAAGAACTTCGCGACGCGCAAGTGCAAGCGCTTTCCAAGCGGACGTTGGCGCACCCCACGTGATCATGTCTTCGCCTCTTGGGCCAATGCTGTGATGCGGGTGAAAACTCATCCAAAGCGCTAAATTACAGTCGAAATCGAACCACTTCGTTGTTCAACGCGCTCACGGAATTTCTCATCTGATCGGCGGCCTTGGTGAATTCACCAAGCGATTGAATGGTCACCTTCACGTTGTCAGACAAGTTGCTCATGGCTTCACCAATTTGTTTGGCGCCCAAGTTCTGGCTGTTCATGCCTTGGCTGACGCTTCCAAATTGATTCTTCATCACCTCAACGCTTTCAATAATGTTGGTCAGTGTTTGTCCAACGGTTTCCACTTGGTTCACGCTGTTGGTCACCTGCGATGCGAACTTATCCATTTCCATCACGCCGGTTGAAACCGCGCTTTGCATGTGCTTGACGGTGTGTTCAATATCCAAAGTGGCGGAGGCGGTCTGATCCGCAAGGCGTCGAATTTCTCGCGCCACCACCAGGAAGCCGCGACCATGTTCGCCGGCTTTCTCTGCTTCAAGGGCGGCGTTCACGCTGAGCAAATTGGTTTGATCCGCGACTTTGGTAATGGTGACAACCACTCCGGAAATGTCCTTGGTCTTGGAGTTGATCTGCTCCAGTTTTTCAGAAATGGAAGCGCTCTGATCGGCAAGTTGCTGCATGACTAATTTCATTTCGGCAAGACCCGTTCGACTCGTGGCCGCAAGTCCGGCGGAATTCTTGGCCACGCCTTCCACTTCGCTCATGGTGTTCACCAACTCATTTCCAGTCACAGTAATTTGACGGACCGCCGCGGCAATTTCCGTTGTGGACGCGCCGAAATGATGAATGGTGGTCTCTTGCTGCTTGCTTGTGGCGTACATTTCCACCGCGGTGCCGCCAAGTGAATCAGTGGCGTTCTTCACGCCACCCAACACGGAAGCGATCTTGTCTACAAATTGATCTATATAGCCCGCCAAAATGCCAACTTCATCCTTGGATTGAATATTCAGGCGCACGGTTAAATCCGCGTCGGCCTCCGCCATGCTTTGCATTCGATTGGTGACCGCGGCAAGCGCCTGCAACACGCCTTTCAAAATGACTGCGCCAATGATTGCCACCAAGCCAAGAACGACCGCCGCAACAATAATTCCCATCACCCTTCCTTGATCTACAGCCTCCCGCGCGTCTTTTTCATGCTGCGCAACTTTCGCTTCGGCGGCGGCAACGGCCTTTAAAATAGATGATCGATGCGCTTCATACAGTGGATTCAGTTGATCCATGGTTATGGCTGAAGCTGTCGCGTGGTCGCCGCGATCAATCGCGGCCTTCCAGTCGCCGTGGATAATTTGAAAAAAGCTTTCCGCGGGGCGATATGAATCTTGCAGCAATTCACGCGCCACAACGCCTTCGTTGCCTAGCGCATTCAGCGACAATTTTTGCGCCCATGCGGCGTGGCCATCCCGGTATTGCTTTTCCAAATCCTGAAGTTCAGTGTTCAGATCCTTCAATGCCTCGGGCGTTTTGGCTCCGTTCATTTGGCACACCACCAGATAAGGTTGGACAATAAATTGTGAGGGCGGAAGAATGTCTGCAATCAGATCCTTATCACGCGCAAGCTGTTGATAAATTGGGCCGTTCACCATGACCTTTGAAATATTGAAGTGGTTCACCCCAAAAAGCGCCACAAATCCAAGCACCACGAGCACTCCAATCACCGCAAATCGTCGTCTAAATGTCATCATAATTTCATGCTAACGAGATACCGCTCAGTGCGGTACATGTGGAGGCGTGGTGGCGGGAGTGGTCGAACTTGTCGAAGCATCCTTCGTCACGCGCATTGATGATTTGTCAGTAGGCGTATTGCCGGTTATCGGGGAGATTGTTGAATTGCCTGTCATTGGATTGGCTTGAACAGCATCATTTTTTTTGACCAAGACCCGTTTGCAAAATGCTGATGAAAGAAATTCCATTTGACGACGCCCTTCATACCGAACCCAATTTCGTTCAAAGCGCGGAAGTGGACCAAAGATCGCCTCAAAATTTTTCTGTCGATCATCCTGCGATGCGAATGAACCATTGCTCAGAGATTCCAAGTACAAACGCAATTCCGTGGGACGCTCACGTAATAACCAATTGGTCAACACATAGGATTGCGCGTAAAAATCCGTAATGGCATCGGCCGAATCTGCAGCCTCTAAAAACCGATCTTTGGTCAATAAAATTTCAAGCGGTATAAGAGTATTTTTATCAGTGGCCAACTTGAAGGCATCACGCCTCCGCCAATTGTCAACCTTGTAACCAAATGCCGTGTCCGTCCGCTCGGTTTCAAAATTTGTGGCAAGGCCTTCCGCCAACCAAAGGGGATAAGACGCGCCTTTGCGTTGAATATCGGTGTGAAAAAAAAGTTGATGCGCCGCCTCGTGCACCGCGGTGCTTACAAAACTTCCCGCCGCAAGATCTTTGATACGACCATGCTCGGCGGCAAGTTGTTTTTTGGCCTGGGTTATTTCAGAATTGGATTTTAAGGCTTTCCCCCCCGCTTGCTGCAATTGTTCCGCTTGTTGCACTTGGCGGTCCTGTTGATTCA
The DNA here is from genome assembly GCA_903914045.1 of uncultured bacterium. Taxonomy (GTDB): domain Bacteria; phylum Planctomycetota; class Phycisphaerae; order Phycisphaerales; family SM1A02; genus SYAC01. The sequence continues at coordinate 4,704 of CAIWNO010000383.1, forward strand.
GTTGCTGAGTGACTTTCTGCACATCTTCCGCGCCATCCGCCTTGAAAAAAACAAGTCGATCGGCAAATGGACTGTAATAACCAACGGCCCAGGTCTTGGTCACTTTGTCATTTTTTTCTGCAAATTCCAAGTAATCCCGCTGCTCACGAAACACCACGGCGACAAGTTTGTGACGCAATGGCAAAGCATTCCATCCAAGCGCGCCGCACACTTCAAAATATTTAAGGAATGTTGTCTCCAACAATGTCCCAACCATTGTGATGTCATCTGGGGAAGTATTTGACACAATCACATAGTGCGCAGTTTCACTTTTACTGAATTTTGGAAGTAATTTCAATGTCTCTTGCAGCACGTCCGAATTGGTCGATGGACTCTTGCTGCGAGCGTCAATTTGCGTGGCAGAATTTTGAATCGATGTCTTGGTTGCGGCGACGACGGAATTTTGCGCCACACTGTGCGCTGGAACAAATGTCAGGCAACACAGAAGCGGAAAAATGTGCCGTATTAAATTCATGAGTTCATTTTCAGTTATGAAGTGAACGCATCATGTGCGCTGATTGCAAGAGTGCTGATGAGATTGACTTTACTTCCAATAAATTTTTAAAATTTGAAAGCAATAATACGATAGACGAATCGCAAGAATATGTTTGACACTTTGAGAGAAATTCCGCAAAACCGTTCGCACGGTCAAGAACAATATGCCAGAATGACCTAGAATGTGGCTGTAAAACCAATATGTGGCCGCCACTAGTCTGAAATCCCCACCCGCCCTACGATACAAAACCTATGGGCATTGAAACAGCATTACCAAGCGACAGCATTCTGACTACGCAACTTCAACGGGTCGTGAATTGGTCGCGTCGATCAAGCGTGTGGCCGCTGCCATTTGCCACGGCGTGTTGCGGCATTGAACTTATGGCAACGGCGTGCAGCCGCTTTGATCTGTCGCGCTTTGGCGCGGAGGTCATGCGCTTCAGTCCACGCCAAGCGGATTTGCTGATTGTGGCTGGCCGAGTCAGCGTGAAATGTTTGCCTGTGTTGCAACGCATCTACACGCAAATGACGGAACCCAAGTGGGTCATTTCCATGGGTGCGTGCGCCAGCACTGGCGGCGTGTTTGACACCTACGCCGTGGTGCAAGGCGTCGATCAATTTATTCCCGTTGATGTGTATGTGCCTGGTTGTCCGCCACGGCCTGAAATGTTGATCGAAGGCATCATGGCCATTCAACGCATCATTGATCAGGACAATATTCCGCGCGATCCAGATGGCAAGCGATTGCCGCTGAACATTGCGCTGGCTCCCAACTATCAACCGCGCGGCATGCCCGTCCCGGTGACCGTTGGCTCCACGTGAATTTGAATTCGCGCGAAGATCATCTCGCGTTGAATGTTTGTGACCGCCCCGCGCTTGTTTGGCCGCGAGCAAGATTTTTATTTTCATACGTCGCGGTTTTCGTGGCGGCTATTTCATGTGTGTCGTGGAGCGCGTTGCAACCCACGCCACCAAAAGCCGCTAATTCCATTGGTTTTTCCGCCATTCGAGCGTTGGACGCGGCGCGCTTGGTGTTGGGTGAAGAACCGCGGCCCGTGGGTAGCGCGGCCAACATTGCGGCGGTGGCGCGCCTGAAGGATTATTTCACGTCGCTGGGGTACGCGCCACAGGAACAAATTGCCACCGTGAAAGTTCCAGGGCGCGGCGAAGTCACGCTGCGGAATATTTTTA
>CAIWNO010000384.1 GCA_903914045.1 uncultured bacterium
CGGGTCACAGCGCCGATGAGTTCGCGCGCGTCGCCGCAGGCTTGATCCACTGCGGCATGTCCGCGGTTGAATTGAATGTGAGTTGTCCCAACACATCAACGGGCCGCTTGCATGGCGGCGATCCACAATCGCTTTCGCAATTGATCAAAGAAGTGCGTCCGCATGTTCCCGCGGGAAAGTTATGGATTAAACTTCCTCCCGATGGCCCAACTGTTGCGCTTGCCACCGCCGCCATTGAAGCCGGCGCCGACGCGCTGACCATGTGCAACACGTATCCCGCGATGAAGATTGATCCTGTCACTCGCAAGCCCGTACTTTCAAATGGGCAGGGCGGCTTGTCCGGTCCCGCCATTCATCCAATCATTGTGCGGCTGGTGTATGAGGTCTACAAAAATGTCGCCAAGGCCGCCAACATTCCCATTATTGGTTTGGGCGGAATTCTGAATTGGCAAGACGCCGCCGAGTTGATCGTTGCTGGCGCCAGCGCCGTGTCCATGGGCACCGCGTTTTTTGTTGACCCAACAATTCCCAAAGCTGTCTCCACAGGTTTGACAAAGTGGTGCCAACAGCAGGGCGTGAAAAATATTTCAGAGTTGGTTGGCGCGGCGCACGTGATCTAAATCACATCACGTACTTTTAGCCACAGGCTTGCGCTTGGCGGCGGCCTCTAATTCAGCCAATTCCAAATACAAAATGCGCTTGCATGAAAGGCACTGGATCAATGAAGTTCCATCGCCAAGCAGGCGCGAATACAACTGGTACGGAATTTCAACATTGCACGCGGTGCACGCGTATTCACGTGAACGCGCGTCCACGGTCATCACTGGTGACACCGCTTCGCCGTCATGAATGTTGGCCACTTCATCAAAGATCAACATGGATGGCGCTGGAACATGCGTAGCCGCTGCGGCACGCTCGCGGTCAAGTTCACCTAGGCGCGCGCCAGTTTCCTGTGTCCGCTCATTCATTTCAGCGGCCGCTTTGTCGCGCAGCGTGGTGCGCTCCATCAACTTGGTGTCAAACTGCGCAATGCGAGCGACGAGTTGTTCCACTTTTTCCATTTGCGCAATGGCCTGCTGTTCAAAATTATCTTTTTGCAACTCAAGCGATTTCAATCCACTCAAGATGGCGCTGTACTGCTTGGTGTTTGCGCTGTTGTTCAATTCATCGCGCATCTTCTGGATTTGAACGCCCACGCCGTTGGCTTCCATTTCCAAATTGGCCGCTTGCGCTTGGGTGTGCTTGCGCTGCAACTCAACTTCCTCGCGTTGCGCCAGCAAATCTTTCATCTGCGTTTCTTGCGTCTTTAAATAATGATGGGCTGAATCCAGTCGACCCCGAAGCGCGCGCACTTGGACATCGACACTATGAAGAGCGAGAATTTGTTCCATTAATGACATGCGGATTTCCTTTAAGAAGTTCAAGAGTAGCAAGGAACTTCAATTGTTCACATGCTTGCAAGGATCAACTTCAATGGATTTGACATTTCCAATGAAGACATCAAACTTACCGCACAAGCGCAAAGAACAGGCGAATTACGCTTGATTTACACCACAGGCGCGCTTGACTTGGCCAGCAACCACAACGCCAACGGGGCGGTGGGAAGCAGGCTGTCCATGACATCAAATACGCCGCCCATTCCAGGCAGAATGCTGCTTGAATCTTTGGCAATGGCTTCGCGTTTGAGAATGCTTTCCGCCAAGTCGCCCAGCATGCCAACAAATGCGGCCAACGCGCCAAAGGCCACGCCCACAAGAATGGATTGTCCAAGCGCGTTGGTCAGCGCCGCGCCAACCACGCAACTTAGAATAATTCCGCCCGCAAGTCCCTCCCAACTTTTCTTGGGCGACACCCACGCCGCCATGCGATTTTTTCCCAGCGCCACTCCAGTGAAGTACGCGCCAATGTCGCCGCTCTTAACGGTCAGCACCGCCCACGCCAAAGCCCACGCGGGAAGTGTTGATCGCATATCGATCCAGCAAGAGGGAAGCCATCCAATCCATATGGAAATTAAAACCCAATAGCCCAAACCTGTCAGAGCGGCGAACCATTTTTTGCTGAGCGCCGCAATCAATGAAGGCAACAGAGTGAGCAACAAAACATTGCTGGCCAACCATGCGACAATGATCCACTGAAATAAATGAGCGCATCCCACAATGAATGCGCACAAGGCCACGCTCACTGTCCACACAAATCCTGGAGCGTCCGCGTTAATGGCGCGCAATAAGCGCGATAGTTCCAGCGCAAGCAGCGGCAGAATAATCAGCGCGCTTGCCGCAAACAAAATGCCGCCTTTGGGAACATGTTGCAAAGGAAGCCACTTCTCCGCGGCGCCAGTGAAATGTTCATCGGCGTAGAGCAAGCCAAGCAGCGACGCGATGAGCAGAAAGCCAATGAAAATACGGGTGATCATGCGCGGTCTATCAAAGGTGATGATGGATGCATGTCAATAAATTGGAACGCTGGGATCAATATCCACGCTCCACAAATGAATGCCGCCCGCCATGCTGACAACATTCGCCACTCCCGCGTGGCGCAACACGGCGGCGGCGCGCAAACTGTTCACGCCGTGGTGGCACAAGGTAACAACGCATGATCCATGCGCGTCCACAACTTCGTCGGCGCGCGACTCAATTTCTTGCAGTGGAATATGAATGGTGTCGGGTATTGATGCGATCTCGCGGCCCGATTGTGGACGCACATCAACCACGATTATTTTTTCGCCCGCCGCTTTGCGCCGAACATATTCACGAGGCGTGATTTCCCAATCGGGCCGCAGAGGATATCCAGGCGGAAGTCCGCGCTCGTCAACTTGAAAGCCGTCGTTGCCCGAGGCTGGCGCGTTCATGGCTTAATGGCTTCCTGTTCGGCATCTTGTTTGAGGGAAACCCATTTCCAAAGTCCATCGGTGCCGCGCGTTTGACTTGGTGGCAACACGCCAACCGCTTGCATGGGTTGATCAACAATCAACCACGGTGGTTGGCCAGTGGCCATGCGAACGGGTGAAATCACCAATAGAAATGCGGGCCACACAACTTCGGCGGCTCCTTCGGTGGCGGCGGCTCCAACACTGCTAGAAAGATAAAGTGAATTCTCGACCGTGGGAAAAGTTTTTCCATCGCGCGCGTCGGTTCCATTCAAGAGCAAAAGTTCCGAGTACGTTGGGCGCGCTTGCACTTGTCCGCGCGGAGCGTCGACCACTTGCACATCCCAATTGCGCCGGTCTAAACCCTTCAAGCTTGCGGGACTTGCCGCGGGCGGCGCCGTTGAAGGCATGGGACTGTTCAAATCTGGAATTGGGTCATTGCCCGCATGGGTCAACGTGTTTGATTGATTCAAGCACCCCGCAAGCGCCAGCAGTGGAGCGCAACCACATGCGCAATGAAAAACAACGCGCGTCCGTGTCATTGCATTTTTGCCTGAAAAAGTGGCTGGAGAAAAACTTTGCTCGCCGTCTCTTGCGCAAGAAGCGACGCCGCATGTCATTGGTGCCTTGAAGTGGTCTAACAAATTCATGATTCTGAGTTCCATGGAATTCGCGCCTTGGCGAACGCCGATTCAATCGTATCCAAATCAAAGCCCGCGCGCGAAAATGTCCGCGCTATTGATATGGCTGATTTACCTGCGCGAACAAGGCGTTTCGCCTCGGCGCACAATTGCGCCAGTGAGGTAGCCGCGGCGTTGGCAGATTTTTGCGCGATCGAATCTGGCACGCCTTCGCCACACAAGCGCGCCTGCAGCAATTGCGCAGAGACAATCTTGCGCTCGGTCAGTTTGGCCGCGCGGCGTGTGGCGTAGGTCTTGTCATTCACCCAACCCGCGGCGCGCATTTGATCCACAGTCACTTGCGCGATGGCCTCTGGCCACTTGCGGCACAAGCGCTCCAATAAAAGCGCGCTCGTGAAATCGCGCTTGGCCAGAAACGCAAGCGCTGCCGCGTGGCACGCGTTCAATTGCGCCACATGTTCCACCTTGCGCGCAAGTGTCTTGCTCCACAACGCGCCAACTTCAATTCCAAGTTTGACGGCGTAGTCGCGTCGCACCGGACCCATTCGCTTGCCATGCACAAACCAATACAGAAGTCCTGGATCATCTTCGTGCACATTTATTTTGTCGATTGTGTGAGCCATAGGTATGCGCGCAATTATGGGGTTAATTCATCAAGGTAGGACGCCAACTCCGACGCCGCCTTGCCGTCATTTGCGTGTCTGGCATGGGCAAGTCCGCGCCGCAAAATTTCCATCGCATCGTCCACGCGCTCGCAACGCTCCAACACTTTGGCGTAGTGGTAGTGGCCATAGGCGTGCGTGGGGTGCTGCGCCAAAAGTTTTTCAAACCATTGCAGCGACAACTGCAATTCATTGGCGGTGGCATATTCCTGCGCGATGCTGTACATGCAAAAGTCATCGGTGGGTTCCGCGGCGTGCAACTTCTGCAACTGTTCAAGTCTGGATTTGGTTTCCACACGCACAGCGTAGCGGGGCGCAACTCTTTCGCGCGTGTTCCATGGATGGCAAGGAGACGATACCTTTACGCTATGGGAACATTGTTGGCCATATTGCGGTTCACATCGGCGTGTCGCCTGCCAGCGCATTGGCCTACAAAGACGCTTGTGCTTTGGGCACTGAGCGCGTTTGCGTTGTTCGGTTGCCTGGACGAAACCTATATCAAGGAAGATCGAACCGACAAGCGAATCAAAACACTCAAACTAACGCACCATGTAGGCGGCACACAGGATTGCGTATTGGTGAAGGACGGCGTGTGGTATGTGGGATTTGGTTCGCAACTTTTGGTGCTTGAAGGACGCGGGAAAAAACCAATTCGAACTGAAAAGTTGTATCCCTCCGGTGAAGGCGGCGCCATCACCGACTTGGCGTTATGGCATGGTGACTTGATTGCGGTTGTGGATGGCGACGCCGTTGTGCGCTGGGATATTTCCTCGGCGCGACTGCCTGTGCTGATTGATTTTGTATCCGCGAAAGAGTTGGGAATTCGTCCTCGCGCAATCCGAGTCTCCAACAACATTCTTTACATCTCAGGTGATGGTGGAGTATTTCGCGCCAGCGACGGTGAAAACTTTCTCGATGGCGAATTGGTGAGCGCCAAAGTAGTTGACACAAAATTTGGTCCCGCTGTGCCGGTAGGACGCCGCGTTCAGCTTTTGCAAAACAATAAATACATTGGCGCAGCCAGCGTTCTTGAGCCACTTCCCGCAAGTGCTGGAGTTCCAGGCGGTTTCGCCTTCGCGTTGATTGGAAAAGAGGGCGCCACGGTTGGACTTATGAATGGCGATTTGCGCGAAGTCGCGGGCGAGCCCATTCGCGGAATTTTTCGCAGGTTGGTTATTTGCAACGGTCGCTTGTGGGCCATCTTTGACACGGAAATAGTGTCCTGGGAAATGCGTTCAGGAAAGTTGGAATCGCCCATATACACCACGGTCAAAGGCGCGCGCGACTTGGCGCCATTGTCCGACAACTTGTTCGCCGTCACGGGTTCATTTGGCCGCGGCGTCTTTCATTTGCAGGACGACAAAGATGGTATTGGCGACACATTCACCGACGCAGTTCGCGAGCCTGGTCGCTTGGAACAATCTCTCTTTGATGGTCGGCGCGTGCTTGCTGGAAGTCTTGAAGGTTTTTGGCTCTATCCAATTCGTGGCAAGCCCACGCTCTCTGATAAATCAGTTTCACTTTCTGTCATTCCAGAAACCAAAGTCACGCTCACTTGGGCCGAGGCGGAAATTGACAAGGGTGATGGTGATGCCGCCAAGCCGAATGCTGGGCGAAAAATTCATTTTAAATCCTCAAACGCTGAAACGGATTGGGAATTGCCGCCCAATGTGTACGCCTGCGTGCTGACTGCGTTGGAAGGCGATCTGTGGGTTGGACATACCGATGGCATCACTGTATTGCGCGCCGCAAATTCAAGTGATACCAACCCGAATCAAGAAAAATCACCAACGACACTGACCATTGTGAAACGCGCGGAGATTCGACTGCCAGGACCAATACTATGGATTCACCCTTTGCGAACAGGTTCAGGGGCGGTGTGGGTGAGCCACTTCGGCGGTCTTGGCGTGGCGGAGTTCACCCCCGACGAGCCTTTGTTGCAACCGGTTTCAAAGACTTCAACCTCATCGATGCTGAATTGAAAGTGACGCTAGGCGCTGCCTTCGGCTTCGCCTTTGACTTTGGGGCTGCCTTTGCCTTTTGAGTCGCTTTGAAATTTGAGCAAAAATCACGGCAAATATCATCATCTTTACAAGTGTCGCCGCGCGCTTTGCAGACGCTTCGCCCATGGGAAATCAACAGATGACTGAGCACGCACCAATGTTCGCGCGGAAATAATTCCATCAAGTCGCGCTCCACATCAATTGGATCTTCATGCTTGCTCAAGCCCATGCGGCGCGCCAACCGCCCAACATGAGTGTCCACAACCACGCCATGGTTTATATGAAATGCGTTGCCTAAAACAACATTTGCGGTCTTGCGGGCCACGCCTCGAAGCGTGAGCAATTGCTCCATGGTGCGCGGCACTTGGCCTTGAAAATTCTGGCAGACAACGCGCATGCTTTCATGCACAGCCTTGGCTTTGTTGCGCCAAAAGTTGAGCGTTTTCACAAAGGGTTCAATCTGCGCAGGCGATGCGTTGGCAAATTCAAGCGGAGTTGTGAACGCGGCGAACAACGCGGGTGTGGCCTTGTTCACGCCAACATCAGTGCTTTGCGCGCTTAAGATTGTGGCAATCAACAACTCGTGCGGCTTTGACCAATTCAATTCGCAATGCGCGTTTGGATAGCGCGTCTGCAAGACTTTGAATAATGTTGCTGCTCTTGCAAGGTGCGCCGCTGATTTTGCGCTCGCCTTGGTGGTGGGCGCGGCGCCGGCATGCGCAACCGACTTTAAGTGTGCCTTTGATTTCATGCCGTGAGAGTGTAGTTGGCTGACATATTTTCGCAGTTAGAATCAATTGCATGCGCGCGCCACCCATTCAACTTTCGGTCACCATGGCGGCCCTTGGCGCGGCACCACTGTGTTTCACGCTCGCGGCGAAATTAAATGTGGCCGGTGTTCAATTTGACGCCTCGCAACCAGGCTTGCGCGCGCGCGAGTTGGATATCGGAGGGCGCCGCGATGTCGCTGCCACGTTGCGCCGCAATGAGCTTGTCGCCTCTGGCATTGATTGCTTCATTCCAGTTGAACGATTCGAGCAACTTGACGCCGTCGAGCGCGCCATGACGGCGCTATTTGAGTCGTTGGCCTTCGCTGAATTTCTTGGACGCGTGCCCGTCAGTTTGTTCATGCCGCGCGACGAGCAGTTGGTCAACACCATTGCGCAAGAAGCCGCGCGAAGAGGTGTTGCTCTGGCCGACTTCACGCGGCCAGCGTCATGCTCCAAGTGCGGAATTGGGCTTGATCCTGCGGTAATTCTGCTGGAACAGAAAAATCCAGCGCAAGAAGTTTCCACCGCCGGCCATCGTTTGGTGGCCGCGCGCGTGAATGACATTGATCAATCGGGTCAGCGTGGACCCATTGGCCATGGCCGCCTTGATGCGTTGGCCTATCGCATTGCGCTTGAAGTGTGCGGGTTGAAAAGTTTGCCCGTGATTGATTGCAGGTCGTGGCGTCAACCTGTCGAAGAAAGTGCGCAATGCGTCAAACACTGGAACAACGTCATGCCCGTGGGGAATGTTTGATGTCCAATGTCATTCAACCCATGCATGTGATTGGAGTCGGCATTGACATGATTGAAGTGTCGCGTATTGCGCGCATGATTGAAGAACATGGCGCGCGCTTTTTGGATCGCGTGTTCACGCCGGTTGAGCAGGCGTATGCAAACGCTAGTCCAATTCAGCAAGCGCAGCGGTTGGCGGCGCGCTTTGCCGCCAAAGAGGCCGCGCTCAAGGCGCTTTGCATGGGTCTTCGTGAAGGAATTGCCTGGACGGACATTGAATGCACACACCGCGCCGACGGTTCGCCCACGCTGAATGTGCGGGCAAAAGCCGCTGAAATTGCTCATCGTCAAGGTATTGACGCATGGCTTGTTTCGCTTACACACATCCAACTCATGGCGGCCGCGACCGTGACCGCGGGACGAAAGTTGCAAGATAGGTAGACTGCCATGATGAGACGACGCGGAGCACCAACTTTATATGAACTCTCCAAAGGCAGTGGACGCAGTTCAATGACCAGTGGATCGGGTGGACTGTCTGGGGGAAGCACGCCAAGTATTTCACTGTTGGGTCATGAGTCCGCTCGTTCAGTTCGAGTGCCTGTTGGATTTTTATGGTTGCTTGGTGTGGCCGTGCTTGGTTTTTCCGCGTTGACCTATGCGTTTGGAGTTGGTCGAGGCAGAGCATCTGGGTACGCCGAAGGCGTCTCTGCTCAACTCACTGAAAACAACACGCGCGCCATGGCTCGAACGGTGAATGATCCCATGAAGCAGGGCGCGGCTAGTGTTTCAGTGACACCGCAAAAACCATTGCCAGCCGTGGACTCAAAAATGCCCGCCAACAGCGTGACTGTGAACAAATCGGCCGCTCAAAATAATTCCAAGGCAGATTCCAAGAGTGATTCCAAGTCGCCTACCGCGGGGGACTCCAACGCGGATCCCCGCGAAAAAGGCGTAAATTACCTTACTTTGGCTCGCCCAGCGGCTGATCAAGCGGAAGCCATGCTTGCATTTTGCAGGGCGGAGGGGCTTGCCGCTTACTTGGTTTTAGATAATAATGCCAAACTGCGAAAAATCATTGTCACTCCAGGCTTAAGAACCACCGCGGCTCTTCAAACCAAAGATGGACAAGACCTTTTCGCAAAAGTAAAGTCGGTGGGGCTGCGTTGGAAAGCTGTGAAAAAAGGCAACAAGGATTTTTCGGACGCCTATCTTGAACTCTTCCGCTGATCGTCGTCGTTCAGTGCCGCGGAAGTCTTAACACTTGAACGACATCGGAAGTTTCTGACATGAGCATTCATCCAAGTTTAAAAACCAA
>CAIWNO010000385.1 GCA_903914045.1 uncultured bacterium
CACCATGAACGGCGCGTACATCGCCGCGGAAGATGTTGGCGTGACTCCGCAATTTTGTGATTGGATGGCCGAAGAAACGCAACATGTCATGGGCGGCGAAACCGTGAGTCATGGTGGCGACCCAAGTCCATTCACCGCGACTGGTTGCTTTAACGCCATGAAAGCGTGCTTGAAGCACCTGGGCCGCAAGGTTGATTTTTCCGGTATGACCGTTGGTGTGCAAGGTGTTGGCGCAACGGGTTACCGCGTGGCCAAGTTGTGCAAAGAGGCTGGCGCCAAAGTGATTGCAAGCGACGTGAACCGCGTCGCGCTTGAGAAGGCCGTGAAAGAACTTGGCATTAGCGCCGTGGGTGACAGCGAAAATATTTTCACAACCAAGGTCGACATACTTGCGCCATGCGCGCTTGGTGGAGTGCTTGATGACCGCACCATCACCAATCTCAAATGTGAAATTGTGTGCGGCACCGCCAACAATCAATTGCTTCACGCGATTGATGATGGCGCGCGCCTGAAGAAGTGCGGCATTTTGTATGGTCCAGATTTTGTGGTCAACGCCGGCGGCCTTATTCGTTTGGCGGGTTTGTATTTGGGAATGACCGAAGCTCAAATCAATCAAAAGATTGAGCAGATTGAGCACACAACTACATCCGTGCTTAAAGAAGGTAACGGCGCGCACAGCACGCATGAGGCGGCGGTGGCGTATGCCAAGCGTCGCATTGAACATGGTCGTGCCCAACATGTTGAGCAGGGTCGTGAATCCGGCGGCGCGCACAACGGCGCAAATCCAAAGCATGTCACAAGCACCGCGTCTTAAATCAACAAACACATTCGCTACACTTTTAAACTGAATACAAAGCCAGCTCTCTTTGTTTGAATAATTTTTTTGTCTCAGGAAATCACCATGCCAATTAAAAGCGCCTTCACAACCACCATTGACCACGTCTCCATTCTGGACGTGAACGCCAACTTTGATGAGAAGTTGGGCGCGGGTCTGATTCCTGACGCGGATCTTGTTCGCTTATATGAGCACATGTGCGTATGTCGCCACCTTGATGAGGTGGCGTTCAAACTTCAACGCTCTGGTCGCATGGGAACGTTTCCGCAGAACATGGGACAAGAAGCCACAAGCATGGGCGCGGCGTATGCGCTTGATAAAACCGATTGGCTGGTTCCGTGTTACCGCGAAAATGCCGGCTTATTTTGGCGCGGCCTTCCAATGGAAATGATTTTGTTGCATTGGATGGGCGATGAACGCGGCAACGCCATTCCGCGCGAGTTGTATTGCATGCCGCTTGCCATTCCAATTGGAACGCAACTGTTGCACGCCACCGGCTTGGCGTGGGCGTCTAAATATCGCGGTGAAAAGCGTTTGGCGTGCACGTTCTTTGGCGATGGCGCCACCAGCGAAGGCGACTTCCACGAAGCCATGAATTTTGCGGCAAATCTAGACATTCCCGTGATTTTCTTCTGCCAAAATAATTTCTGGGCCATCAGTGTTCCAGGAAAAATTCAATGCTCCGCTCCAACCGTTGCGCAACGCGCCGTGGCGTACGGCATGGACACTATTCAATGTGATGGCAACGATATTTTCGCCGTTGTGTATTGCGTGCGCAAAGCCGCCGCACTTGCGCGCGAAAAAGGTCGTCCATTCTTTATCGAAGCCGTCACCTATCGCCTAGGCGATCACACCACCGCTGATGACGCGCGCCGTTACCGCGACCAAGCCGAAGTTGACGCGTGGAAAACCCGTGATCCAATTCTTCGCATTCGTAAATTCCTAACCACGCGCGGCCTTTGGGATGACACCAAGGAGGCCGCCCTTGCCGAGCGCGCGGAACGTGACGTGGCCGCCGCGGTTGAGCGCGCGGAATCCATCGCGCCTCCAAGCCGCGACGATTTCTTCAACAACATGTTCGCGACAATTCCACCAGACCTTGCGCTGCAACGCGACACCATGCAAACGCACGGCATTGGTCAGGACCCATCCCAAATTGACGGCGCGGTTATTGAATTGCCCGCAAAAACTTCACACTAAAGGAACAACACCATGGCGAATCTCACACTGGTGCAAGCAATTAATTTGGCGCTCATTCAAGAAATGGAGCGCGATGAACGCGTGCTTATTCTTGGCGAAGATATTGGGCCCAATGGAGGCGTATTCCGCGTCACCGAGGGTCTTCACAAACGTTTCGGCGGTAAGCGCGTGGTCGACACGCCGCTTGCGGAAAGTGGAATCATTGGAACAAGTATTGGTCTTGCAATGGCTGGCTTGCGTCCGGTTCCAGAAATTCAATTCGAAGGATTTCTTGGGCCAGCGTATGACCAAATTTGCAGCCACGCCGCGCGCATGCGCACTCGAACCCGCGGCGCCATGACTGTGCCTCTCACTATTCGCATTCCGGTTGGTGGCGGAATTCACGCGCCAGAACTTCACTCAGATAGTCCAGAAAGTATTTACATTCATCAACCTGGTCTCAAGGTGGTCATGCCCAGCAGTCCGTATGACGCCAAGGGTTTGTTGATCTCCGCAATCCGTGATCCAGATCCCGTCATGTTCTTTGAACCCAAGCGCATTTACCGCGCTTTCCGCGAAGAGGTTCCAGAAGATGAATACACGCTTCCGCTTGGCAAGGCGCGCGTGGTGTGTGAAGGAAA
>CAIWNO010000386.1 GCA_903914045.1 uncultured bacterium
AGCCGACATATCCCAAACCAATCACGCCCACGCGCGCTTGATTGGTTTCAATTTTTGTCTTCAGGGTTTTGTACGCGTCGCTGGAAGTTGCCACTGTCATTTGATCTCCTTGTCACTGCCGAAATTGGCAATGAGTAGGCAACAAATATAATGCATTGGCGTGCGCGGTGGCGGGGTACATTTGCGCCACTGACCATTTGGAATTGGCGTGGCACCTAGAGCACATTCTTTACCTAATCAAAACGTGTCCTTTAAAAACAACCGCCACCGTCGATTGACGGTGGCAGCCCTCGCCCATCCAAACTTTTAGTGACGAGGGCAAATACAAGACCCCGATACGCACGTAGTATGCGCCAAATTCAGGACTTTGCAAGTGATATGTTCAACTTCATCGCACATTTTGTATGTTTCCCCCCCCCGCCGCAACGGCTTGCCTTGATTGAACCGCGCAAGCAATTAAGCCCCAATTACCGCCGCTAATCGCCCACTTCGTGCTCCATCGCGGCGATAACTAAAGAAAAGTTCTGGGATTTGAAAGGTGCAGGCCCCTGAATTTTCAATGTGTTCAGCGGCAACACCCTCCGCGTGCGCCTGTTGCGCAATCGCCGCCGGCAAATCGCCCAGCCACTTTTCCTGACAATTAGGATCTGGAATGACGCAAGAGCCAAGACCGTGTTGCTGAAATTCAAGCGCAACAGATTCGCCAATTTGAAAGGCCGCTTGTTGAATGCAAGGACCAATCGCAATGCGCACATCGCGCATGCGCGTGCCGCGCGCGGCAAATTCGCGCAGGGTCGCTGGAATAATTTCACACACCACTCCGCGCCAACCAGCATGCACCGCGGCCACAACGCGCGTGTGAATATCCGCGATCAGAACTGGAACACAATCGGCGACACGAATGGCTAGCGCGTGGCGCGCGTCGCCAGTAAGAACGGCGTCGCCCTGCACAAATGGCGGCGCGTTGCGAATCATGTCGGGTTGGCGATCCGCTTGCAACACAGCGCAACCATGCACTTGCGCGGCGCGCACAAGTTGTCTTTCATCCATGGCGCAAGCCTGCAACAAGCCCCGCCAATTTTCATTCACACGCTCCCACTCATCCGGTTCACCAGGCGCGTCGGCAATTCCCAAATTCAAACTGTCAAAGGGCGCCGGACTAACTCCGCCAATGCGCGTGCTGAACGCGTGCGCAAATCCCGCGGCATGCAACAGTGGCGAACGCAACCACGCGACTCCGTTGGCGGATTCAACCAACCATGAGTCCAATTGAGTTGGCAACGATTTGCCATGTGCCGCAAAGTTCATAAAGAAGCCGCCGCGCTCACAAACCCAACCGCTTCTTCTTGGCTTCAAACTCCGCTTGCTCGCGCTTATTGGTGGTGTTAATCGGCGCGCCATTCTTAATGGACTCAATTTCAAGGCGCGTTAAATGCATCGCCTCCATTTCATAATCCTGAAAGGCCTCGCAACTATTTGGAACCAGCGGCTTGATCAAGTCAAACATGCCACGCGCGTAATCCTGAATTTCCTGCTGCGCGTGCGAGTCCATGCGCAGCGAAAGAAATCGCAGCGTGTTGTGCAAGTCGCACTTCCAATACCACTCGGTGTACAC
>CAIWNO010000387.1 GCA_903914045.1 uncultured bacterium
AGTGCGTCACGCACGCGTTGATTAGCGATAGCGCCGCGAACGCGTTTGTGCATGCGCAACAATCCGCGCTTCGCATTGAAGATGAGCG
The DNA here is from genome assembly GCA_903914045.1 of uncultured bacterium. GTDB lineage: Bacteria > Planctomycetota > Phycisphaerae > Phycisphaerales > SM1A02 > SYAC01. The sequence goes on from CAIWNO010000387.1 coordinate 89, forward strand.
CGCCGGTGGAACGCCATGTTTGCGTCCAAGTATTGTGCCGGGGTTGTTGGCCACGCGCAAACTGAATGAGGACCGCGGCGTGACTGGCACCATGCGCTTGTTTGAGATCGCGTCCATCTTTCATTTGGACGCCACCAAGCAACACCACGAATCCGTATCGCTGGGAATGATCGCCGATGTGGAGAGGGACGACCTTGGCTACCGCGCGTTGCGTGGCGTGATTGAACGGCTTGCGCATGAAATTGCCGCCAAGCCCGCCATGTTCACGCCGTGCGCGTCGGATGCGGTCATGCATCCCGCGGCGAAAATTGAAATTGACGGCGTGACGATTGGTCGAATTGGATTTCTCACCAGCGCTGCGCGCGCAACCGTTGGAATTGAAAAACCAATGATTGCCGCTGAAATTGCGCTGGATTTGCTTCTGGCGCATTGGCCGCCAGAGCGCCCCGCCGCCATGCTGCCCACTATGCCAAGCGTGGAGCGCGACCTTTCACTTATTGTGGACAACGCAAAAACGTGGGCGCAAGTGGAGCGCGTGGTGCTGGGCAATCGGCCAGCGCATTTGGAAAGCATGTCGTTCACCGGCGTCTACAAAGGCAAGCAAACTGGCGCAGATAAAAAAAGTGTAACTTTACGGCTTGTGTTTCGCGACGCCACGCGTACGTTGCGCCGCGAAGAAATTGATGTCCAAGTGCAAGAGCTTGTGAATGTGTTGCAGAAAGAATTGGCAGCGGAGTTGCGCGCATGAGCGAAACACTGGCGAAACTTTCCATGCAAGAGTTCGCCGATCGCTTGGCTAGCAAGGCGCCCAGCCCAGGTGGTGGCGCCGTGGCCGCGGTCACGGCCGCGCATGCCGCTGCGCTTGGATGCATGGTGTTGGCGTACACCTTGGGCAAACCCAAATTCGCGGCGCATGAAAACGAAAATCAAGTTGCCTTGCAGAGTTTGCAACGCGCGCAAATTAAAGCGCTGGCCCTGGCCGATGAAGACGCAGTTGCGTATGCAAACTTGTCCGCGCTTTGGAAATTACCCCCCACCGACGCGCGGCGCATTGAACAGGAACCCACCGCGGTTCGCGCGGCGACGGCGGCACCACTATCCATTCTGATGTTGGCGCACGACATTCTGAAAACGCTGCAAAACCTGCCCAAAACCTGCAATCCAAACTTGCTCAGCGACTTGGCTATTGCCGCCACATTGGCCGACACCGCCGCTGGCGCCGCGGCATGGAATGTGCGCGTGAACGTGCCACAACTTTGCGACGCCGCCGAACGCGCCACGACTGAACATAAACTCGCGCACGCATTAGCTCAGGTGCGTAGCGCGTCGGATTCCATCGCCCGCGACATCACCACCGTGATGAAGGCGAAGTAATTCATGGCGCAGCCTTGGGGGCTTTTCATTTTGTTCACGCTGGCCATTGTTCTGGTGTGCGTGTGGGGCGGCGTCATGACCGCATTGCAGGCGCTTCGGCCGCCACGAAAAATGTTCGCGTGGGCGCTAGCCACGGGTCGTCCAAAAGATCCGTCGGATCTTGGCTTGCGATTTGACGATGTTCAATATTCATCTGGTCAACGCCATCCATGTCCGGCGTGGCATATTTATGGCGACGCGACAGAAAGTGACGCGCCCATTATGGTCATGCTGCATGGCTGGGGCCGCTCACGTTGGGATTCGCTGACGCGCGTTGAGCTATTTCGCAAAGTCTGCTCTGAAATTGTGCTGCTGGATTTGCCCGCGCATGGCGAACATGCTGGAGCATGGAGTGGCGTTGGAACAAGTGAACCCCAATGCGTGCTGCATGTGCTACAAGAAATTGCGCAACAATTTCCCAAGCGGGCGATCATTCTTGCGGGCCACTCCATGGGCGCTGGCGTTGCCATTCGCGCGGCAAATTTGGCCAACCATGAAGTTGACTCTGGTACGGCGCTTGTTGCGTCCACACAAGTTGAAGGAATGCCCGCGCAATCCCCGCCACACTCTCCACACAATGTGAATCCAAATGGCCATGCAAATCAACACGCACATAGACATGCCACTCACAGTATTTGCATCGCCGGCGTGATCGCCTTCGCTCCCTACAGTTCATTGCGCTCGCCCATTCCCGCGCGTCTGGCGCTACAAAAACTTCCCGCTTGGCCATTTGCGCCAATCACATTTCTTACGCTTCGCATGCTTGGGCGAATGGATACGCCCCTGGAAATTGACACGCGCAAATTGCGCGCGCCGTTGTTGGTGATGGCCGGGGACCACGATCCAATCTCACCGCTTGCGGACGCGCGCAGTATTTGCTGCGCCGCCGCGCGCGGCACATTGGTGGTGCTGCCCTATCAACGCCACGATGACTTGCGTGTTGGCGACGCGGAGACATTTGACCGCGCGCTTGCGGATTTTCTACGCGCCATCACGGAGCCGTTGGTGGCAACACGCGAATCTTGGTCTTAAGCCCCCAGGATTCCTGCGTCATGCTGAACACGTTGGGTCCCATGGCGGATTTCCACAAGGTTTCCTCATTTTTGAAGACAATAAAAAGCGGGCCCATGGGCTCGCTCACGCCAATCTTGTCGAACGTATTCGAATCGTAACTTGCGGAGATTTCGCCACGCTCACGTTCGTTGGGACTTTCGTCACTGCTGAAGTCCATTAAAATATCCTGATATCCCCAGCACAACACTGGCTCGGTGCCCAAGTCCATCAACACTTGTTTGCACGCCGGCGTGTCCGCCAATGTTCCCTGTGCATTTGACGCTGCGACCGCGCGCAAGCCCGCCTCCACAAATTTACTTTTGCCCATGAAGAACCAACCCGCGCCAAATCCAAAGCCGGTTTCGCGCGACTTGTCATCAAAGATGGTGTTGCCATTGAAGTCGCGCGGCTCAAATCCAGCTTGCGGCAGGAATAAATTCATCAAGGTCATCATGGATTGCTCTTCGGCGCAGCGGATGGCGTAGAACGATCCCTCGCGTTCTTTCGCCTGTAATTTTTTATTTTCGGAGTTCAGTGAGAAATCTGAAATCGTCTTGCAACGCACAACATGCATGTCAGGACCCAACTTTGAAAATGCGCGCGACAAATCTGGACCATATTGCTGCAGCGACGCGTCAAATGGTTGGGAAAACTCCTCCGGAATGGAGGCCACCACCGTCTCCACCAATTTCATAATCTCAGCAAATTGCACGTTGATCGTGCCGTATCCAGTGGCCTCACCGCTGACAAACTTGGGCGGAAGCGAGGGACTTTGAGCGGGGTTTGGAAGCGCCAGCATTCCCTTTCGATCTCCATCGATCACGATGCTTGAAAGCACTTGCAATTGCGCGCCAGGCGCGTCGCAGTCCAGCGAAAAACCAAAGCCATGCACGTCGCCAAATAAAGTTTGCAAATAGGGCTGAACCAATTCAACCTGCGGACCACCAGCGCCAGCGACTTTGTGCAACGCCGACGTGAGCATGACCATCCACCCATCGCCGCGGCCAACGCTGTCCAATGTCTTTTTAAAATCAATTGAGTCGGCGACGGATTTCCTGGCGACGCCCTCATAGACGCCAAGCGCCTCGTCCACATCTTGTTGAACGCTGCCAAACATAAAGCGATTACCGTCGCGCACAAAGTAGAGCGTTTCAATATGGTCAAGCGAACCCTCTGGCACAAATGAATTGCTTGCCCCTCTTCGCTTCTTCTTGGGCTGATCGTCTTTGTCCCGAACACGAATGGCCTTGGCGGACTTGCCGCGAATTTCAATGTTGGTGACGGACCCTGGATCTTTCTTTTCTTTTTCACGCAGGACCGCCTCAAACAATGTGTTGGCTTTGTCGGCGCCCGCGCCCCATTCGGCGCTCACTAACACATGCGGCAGATCGACGTCTAGCGTGTCGTCATGCGCCAAATACAAGCCAGCTCCACAAGAGTCGGGCCACGTCCATGAGTCCTCATCCACACCCAACTCCTGCATGCGCGCCTTGGTTTTTTTCTCCGAGGCTTCCTTGTTCTCTTTCAGCAACGCCTGCACCGCGTCGCTTTGAAACCACTTGCCCAGCGGCGTGGCGTTCCAACGCTCGCGGCTTGCGTTGAGATTGTCCATGCACAACACCAACCACGCGTCTGGTGGAACTAGTTGCTCAAATTTGACCGAGTCTTTGGCCGAATCTTTGGCCGAATCTTTGGCCGAATCTTTGGCCGAGTCCGTGGCTTGCGGGCGCGCGTTGGAGTGAACCGTGACGCAGAACACCATGGCAAGCGCCGCGACAAAATGTGTATGCACGTTTTTCATTGTGAACCCTTGAAAATTTTTGCGCGCCGCGTGGGCCAATCGCATGGTGTCAGAACACGTAAGTTGAAAGCGCGACATTATTTTGCGGTGGTTGTGGAAGCACTTGATCCATCAAGCAATTCACTTGGGGTGTCAAACTTTACGCGCGTGGGGCCATCGTGATAATTGTGACCAGAATTTGGATTGCTGCGGTCGTACGCAAAGGCTTCGCGGTTGCGAACAAAGTCCTTCACATAGCGCGTGGGAATTGCAAATCCCAAGGATTCGCCGCCACGAAGGCCCATGTTGGTGATGCCAATCACCTCGCCGCGCGTGTTGAACAGTGGACCGCCGGAGTTGCCGGGATTAATCGGGCAATCCATCTGTATATAGGTGAGCCCGTCGAAACTGCGTTGCGTGGTGCTAATCACGCCTTGGGTCAACGTGCGCTCAAGACCCAGCGGATTTCCAATGGCGAAGACGGCTTGACCAATATCAAGTTGCTCCTCTTTTTGAATGGGCGCGAATGAAAAATCGCCCTCTTTGGTAGATGGAATTTTTACCAGCGCCAAATCCAAATGATTGTTGACCGCGATCAACTCCACCTTGTCAATGTCGACGCGCTTGAGCGTGCCATCGGCTTGCGGAAACCACACTGTGGCCTTCAACTTTTGCTCGCCCTGCACAACATGCGCGTTGGTGATGGCGTGTCCATCTTTGTCAATGATGACGCCCGAACCCAAACCACTTGGCGTGCTGATTTTCACAACCGCGGGGCCGATACTTTTAGCGTGCTCCTTTGGACTTTGCGTTGGCGGGTTGACCACGGTATGAAAAAGATCATCGCGCTCAACTTTCAATGGTGCGGCGGCCGCGGCCGCGTCAATGGAAGCGACATCCTCCATGTCAAAGGACAAGACCTCCGAGCCAATATCCACCCACACGCGCTTGTCGCTGCGTTTGACAATGTTCCCATCAACGGAGGAACCGCTTCGCAGATGAATGACATCCGCGTTGGCAAATTCAAACGCGACACCGAGCACGGCCACGCTTACAAAAATCCGAAGCGACAATAAAGACATATTTTTTTTCACAGGCTTATGATAGCCCACCCGCCAAGTTGGTCGGGGCCTGCAGCACGCCTGAAAAAAAATTCGCCCCATCTTTGGAGACCCATGATGTTGATCATTTCCGCCATCACCGCAAGTTTGACCGCCACCATTCTCGCTGCGCCGCAAAGCGCCGACTTGTCCGCCTACTTTGGCTTTGACCCGCTGGAGATTCAGAAGATTGACGCTAAAGCTGGACCAATGATCGCGGTGGACTTGGATGGAGATGGTCGCAAGGATTTGGTGGTGGTGAACAATCGTAAAAGTCGCATTGAGTTGTATTACCAACGCGCCGACGCCAAACCTGGCGATGAGAAACCGACCACTGCGGGCTCCAATGAATTGCCCGAACTGTGGCGCTTTCGCCGCGAAACTATTTCAGTGCCGCACGAGGTGCTGGCGGTGCTGGCCAATGACTTTGACCACGATGGAAAAATGGATCTGATCTACGCGGGACAGCCTGGCACGATCGCGTTTGTGAAACAGACAAAGCCAGGCGTGTTTGAAATTATCCGCAAGAGGCCCGTGAAAAATTTGGTTGGAAACCGCGACAATTTATTGCTGGCCAATGTGACTGGCGATTCAAAACCGGAATTGATCACCAACACAAGTGGAAAAATCTCCGTGTGGCCGCTGGACAATGATCAACTTGGAACGCCTGTGGAATTAAGCGCGGGCGAAGGCACAATTGTGGCCATTATGGTCGATGATTTTGATGGAAATGGCACCATGGATTTGGCCGGCATTGTGCCCGATGACTCCAGTCCAATTCGTATTTGGTTGACCAGTCAAGATGGCGACAAACTTGTCATCGGTCCGCAAAATCGTTTTGAAATGCCACCACTGCGCGAGGTGGATTCGCTGCATTTGCCAGGCGACAAACAAGCTGTGCTGGCCGTGATTGAGAAACCGAGCAAGCGTCTGGTGTTCAGCAAGTTGGTCAAGTCCAACATTGAGCGCGCCAGTGACCGCGAGGCCAGCATTCAAACGGTGACCTTCAACGATCCGCAAAATAAAAAGCGCAACTTTGCTGTTGCCGACATTGATGGTGACGGCCGTTTGGATTTGCTCGCGACAAACACTGGCGAGAACGCGGTGATGTTGTATCGCCAGAAACCTGGCAAGGGATTTGAAACGCCGGAGAAATTTCCGGCGCTCGCGGATTTGGATTCCATCGCCGCGCAAGGCGCCAAAGGTGATCAGCGCGCGCAAGTCTTTTTGCTCTCTGAAAAAGAAGGCATTGTTGGGCGCTCCGATGCTGGCACTGACGGCATTACATTTCCAAAGGCAATTCCCCTTCCTGCGGGCAGTTCGCCTGTCACCATGAATTTGCTTGACTTCAATGGAGTCAGCACGCTTGCTGTGGTGACCAAAGATGGCCGCAACTATCAATTGCATTTAATTCCCGCGACTGGCGAACAATCCATGGACACAAAAAATCACCGCAGCGTGAGTTTGGGAACTCTGACGCGTGGACCTGAAACAATTTTAAGTTTGGACGCGGACCACGACGGCCACACGGATCTTTTGGTGTTCACGCCCGACAAGCCCATGATCATGGTGCGCGACGGCGTGGACAAGGACGCTAAACCGGAGTTGAAAGTGATGGAGAGCAAGGACATGGGGCAATTTGGTTTGGTGCAAGCCGCCAACGGCCGCAACACATCTACTCTGGATTTGCTTGGCGATGGCAAGAGCGAATTGCTGGTGGCTGATCGCAATTATGTGCGTGCGCTGACCTACAACGCGGCTCCGCCAACGGGCACAAGTCCAGGTTGGCAAGTGGTCACGCAAATCAACGCGGAAGCTTCCGACGCCAAACTTACTTGCATTTCAATCATGGGCGACAAGATTGTCGCGGGCGACAAGGAAAATGGGCGGCTGGTGGTGTTCTCTCAAATCGTTGATAAAGACGGCAAAAAACAATGGAAACAAAGCGAGGCCATTGAAGTTCCTGGCTTCAAGTTCAACCAAATTTTTGCTGGTCGTCTGGGTGGCGACGACAACGATGTGATTCTTGTGATTGGCGATTCTAGTTTTGCAGTTGTGCGTTTGAAAGGCGAACGCTGGCGCTTGGACGAAGTTGCGACATGGAAAAGCGATGAGCCACGGCGCGTGGAACATGAATTTGTTGTTGGTGATTTAAATGGCGACGGCTTTTTAGATGTGACCGCGCTTGACGCCGCCGACCAAATGGCGGAAATCTTGACGTTTAGTCAATCAGGAAAGCTGCGCTACGGAACAGCCTTTGAAGTGTTTGAAACCAAGATGTTCGCGGGTGGCGAGCCCAAGGAGTTTGAACCCAACATGGGCTTGGTGACGGACATCACTGGCGACGGCAAGGACGACTTGGTGTTGATGGCGCATGATCGCGTGTTGATTTATCCGCAGCAGACCAAGCCAAGCGCGGCACCCGTGCCAGAGGTAATACCAGCGAAGAAGTCCGCCGTGAATTCAGCGGCGGATGCGGCTGGAAAACCCGCGGTCATTGCGCCGCCAAGCAAGTCCGCTGGCAAGTGATATGCGCTGGACATTGTGGCATTCATGATCCGCGCTATTGAAATTGCGTGAGCAATGTTGTGCGGGGCTTTTGCACGCAACATTGCGCGGGGCTTTGTGCAGCATTTTGTGCGAGGTGATACGCGTTGAGTTGCGCGCCATATTTCGTGCGGCGGATTTATTCTTAAGCGTGACTTACGCGTAACTGTGCATGCCCTGGATAATAAAGTTGATCACGTACCAATTGAACAACATGACGCCCGCGCCAATGATGGCCAACACCGCGGTCCACAGGCCCTTGTCTTTGCTGCGCCAGCGCGTGTGAACAAGCAGCGCGAACACAACGAAGGTGTTGAGCGCAAAAACTTCTTTGGGGTCCCAACCCCACGGGCGTCCCCAACTGTGATCGGCCCAAATTGCGCCCATGGCAATGCCCGACCACA
>CAIWNO010000388.1 GCA_903914045.1 uncultured bacterium
TATCGCTATTTCCGTGAATGGCCAACCCGCCACAATCGCCGCCAAGTTGCAGGCGGTTCGTCCAAATTCCAAAGATCCAATCGCAACGTGGGCCAAGGATCCGCGCACATGGGCTGGTTCCGTGCAGGCGCAAAATATTCCAACTTCGCTGTTTGAAAAATTCACCAAGGGCACGCCCATCAAAATGGCGCGCGATGTTGGTCCAACAATTTCATTGCAAGCCGCCACCAATAGCGCCACAGGTTTCGACCTTTCACTTTCAAGCGCACACATTCAATTGCAAAGTTCCGCCGCGATCGATGTGAACACCGGCGCGGTTCAAGGCAAGACCACGCAACTCAACGTGAAACTTTCGCCAGAGTTGTTGAAGCCCTTCAATGTCATCACCACGCAGTCGCTTCCGGTTTCCATTGCGCTGCAAAGTTTTTATATTCCACCCGTCCGTGACAACGGGCAATTTAATTTGGTGGATCTCACGGCGCAAGGTTCGCTGAATATTGGTGCGGCGCAATTTATTCAGGATGGCATTGCGCCGGTGGCCATGGGTCCGCTCAGTGTCACGCTTGCCGCCGCGCCGCTTGCAGACAAGGTAAATTTTTCATTGCAGACAACGCTCAACGGCGCGCCGGTGAATGTGTCCGCCAACATCACCGGCCTTATGAGCAACCGCGAGTTCGCGTTCAAGCAAATGAAAGTCGCCGGCAAAACGCAACTTGGTCCATTTGATCCCACGCTTCTTCCGGGCATGCCCGCCAATATCGTTGACATTCTGCGCAAGGTTCAGCCTGGCGCTTCAACCATTCAGTCCACGCTTGCGGGTTCATATGAAAGTGGCACGCTGAATCTCTCCGCGCAAACAATTCCAGGTGTTATAAACATCAATGCCGCTTGGGATGCAAGCACAGCTTCGATCACGCTCGACAACACCGCCATCACGCTTTCGCCCGTGCTGACTGAATGGGCCAGCGCGGGCACGGTCACAATTTCCGCGCCGGCAAAATGCACTTTGTCCGCGGGACCAATCACTTTGAATCGCCCCGCGCTTGAAAAAGGTTTGACTGAGTTCAAGCCAAGTCCAGTTTCACTTTTTGTTGAGCGAGTTGCCGTTTCCAAAGTGCCGGGACTAACAGGAGCAGCCACGTTGCAGAACGCCGTGATTCGCGGCAATGTGGACATTGACGGCCCGCAAACTTTTCAAGGCAGCGTGACCGTGGCCGCGTTGATTGCGAACGGGCTTCCGAGTGGCGCGGGCAACGCCGCCATTAGTGAATTGAGCGTTCAAGCAACAGTTGAGCGCGATTTGAATTCGCCCGCTTCCACAGTCGCTGTCACTATTGCGTCGCTTTCATTGTCAAACATGAGCGCCGTGAGCGAAACGATTCAGTCCAAAAATATTCGCGCCGCTTTCACCGGTCCGCTTTCTTTCAAGGGCGCTGTTGCCGCCACGCTGAACGCTGATTTGTTGGACGCCAGCGGGCCAGCCGCGAAAGTGGCGGGTGAATTTCAAATGCAATCCGCGGATAAATGGAACGCGTCCATGAACGCGAATGAAGTGGCCGTGCAGCGCATCGCGCGTTTCGCTGGCATGGGCGATGTTCCCGAGTGGACCACCAATGGCGCCATGAACGCGGGCAAATTCAAGGCGAATATTGGCGCGCAGTCCGGCGCCATGACGTTCGCGTTGGACGCGGATTTGGGGCGCGTGAAAGCCAACATGAACGGCTCGCGCGCCGCCAACGGATCGATTACGTTGACAAAAAGTTCCGCCAACGCAAGCGTGCCTGGCGACGCGGTGAGAATTTTTCTGGACCGCGGTCCGCAAAAATCGCCCGTGCGAAATTTAACGGACATCACCATGACGCTTGATATTGCGTCGGTCGTCATTCCATCCGTCAACGGCGAATTGAAGCCATTCGCGGTCGGCGCGGCTATTGCAAGCAACGCGCGCGTGGAGCCATTTCAAGTGACGTTCGCAACGGCGCTTTTGTCATCAAGCACAAAAAATGCGCCGCCGCGCAATCAACCAGCGCAGTCAGAAAAAGTGGCCACCATGAATTTTGCGGCCACGGATATTTCCGTGCAAACAAGCGGCGCTCAAAACGCGCAATTGAATCTCACGGGCGCGCTTGGCGCAGTCGGGCAACCCACCAAGCCCATGAGCGTGAAGTTGAAGGCGCAAAATCTCACCGGCGCGGATGGCAAGCTGAATATGTCCACCATGAAATTGGTTGCGGGCATCAACATCAGCGAGTTTCCGTCCTCGCTTATTGACGCCATCTCAGAAGGCGACGGCTTCATTCAAAATCTCGCCGGTCCCGTGTTCAGCATTCAGCTCGCTGGTCAAACTGGTTTTGAAGACTCTGACCGCTTCAAGGGCCACATTGAAAGTCCCACGCTGACGCTGGATATTCCCGCGGTGCGCATAGTGGATTCACAAATTATTGTCGTGCCAAGCGAGGCCATTACGTTTCAATTGCGCCCCGATGAAAATATGCGCGAGCATATTTTGCGCCCCATCAATCCAATTCTTGGCGACATTGAATTTAAAAACAAAGCCGTCAACACCACGGTCACAATAGTGCGCGCGCCGCTTCCATTTGACATGGCCAAAACCGACGCGCGCTTCACCATTGATGTTGGCGAAGTGGAGTTGGAAAAAAGCGGGCAGCTGATCAGCATCATGAATCTTGCCACGGTGAAGGACAACAAGTCCACCATTCCGGGCTTGCTCTCGCCGCTCAACGGCGAAATCAACAAGGGCATTCTCACCTACAAGGATTTCACAATTCAATTGAGCAAGGTCGGCAACAGTTGGCAGCAAACTATTTTTTCCGAGGCCGACATCAATCTGGCATCGCATCCGCCTTTCGCCAACTTCATCAGGGTGCGCTATCCGCTTGAAGGCGTCACCAACGCCATGGCGGGCAACGGCGTGTTTGGAAAATCATTGGGCAATATCAATAATATTTTGGGCAACACCACGGCGCAAATGCGCCAGGCTATTCAGGTGAAAGTGACGTTCTCTGGACCGCTTGAAGGCGATCAATTGCAAATGAAGGTTGATCCATTGAGTGTGGATTTGCCCAAGGGCGAAGATTTGCTCAAAGGCCTTGGCGGCATCGCCGAGGGAATTCTTGGCGGCAAATCTGGCGCGGGCACAACCACCACAACTCCGCCGCCCGCAGGTTCGCCACCACCGCAAACGCAACAAAAAGATGTTGTCGGCGGATTGCTTGACAAGTTTTTGAAGAAGCCAAAAAACTAATTCGCGCCGCGGGTATTCGCAATCACATCGGCTTTTCGCCAATAGTCTGGTCGTACACCTGCAGCAACTTTGACTTGTCAAAGATCAACTCTTGGCGCGACAAACCCGTGATTTCATAATGCGGCGTAAGTTCAATGGCGTCCACGGGGCACGCTTCCTCGCACATGCCGCAGTAAATGCAGCGCAACTCGTCAATATCAAATTGCTTTGGATATTTCTCGCGGTCATCCCATGGACTTTCGTCCGCCACAATGTGAATGCAATTTGCGGGGCACGCCGTGGCGCACATGAAACACGCAACGCAACGCACGCGACCATCTTCATCTTTATTCAAGCGATGCACGCCGCGGAAATTGGGACGGAACTGTCCGCCTTCCTCAACAGGGCGATCGTCGCGCTTCTGCTCTGGATATTGCACCACCCAAACATTTTTCTTGGTGGAACCGTTGCGGCCA
>CAIWNO010000389.1 GCA_903914045.1 uncultured bacterium
CACATGCTTGTTTCGAAAGTGCCAGCACGACACTCTCTGACATAGATGTAAACGTAAAAAACAGGTGACCTTGATCACGCACTTTCACATTTTTGCAAATTTATTTTTATGTGACTGATAAACGAACGTAAACCAAACAATTTGAAGTATTTGTTAAAAAATTGTTTAGTGCGTGATCAAGGACAGGCAAAAATTACGTTTACATCTATGTGAAGAGCATGCCGAAATATCTTTGGTCACAGGCTGAAACCGCAACGTTGCGAGTCACCCAGGCCGAACTGCGTTTGTGGCTACCTAAGCAGCCGCAGATTAGCCGCGAAATCTTTCAAATTCCAAAGACCAGCCAGACCTACGCCCTGCAACCGGACCCCAACGCCACCGGCGGCATTACTTTAAACCTGTGCCAAACGCACTTTCACGCCAGCCTGTCTGGTCCAGAACGCGCCGACCTTGAAATTGAGTGCCATGTTCTTGAAGGCGAAACCATGACACTGCCACTATGGGCTGTAGCGCAAGGGCCAGAAGCTGAAGCCAATCTGTGGGACAGCTTTGGCAAGCTTGTGGTGCCTGATCTATTAACCCGCGGCATTGACGCGCCTGACCTTCTTTTACATGCCGGCAAGTACATGATTATTGCCAGCGTCACTGGCTCCACAACCATGGTGCTTGGCGCAGGTGTGGCCATGAACGAAGTGACATTGCCGCAAACGCATAGCGCACGACGCCGTTCAAGCTCAACTGCTTAATAGCCCACCGCTGTGTAGCCCTTTTACAATTCGAAATGCGAAATGTCGTATTCATTGGCGACTACGCGCGCCAACGCTTTCTCTAGTGCATTGAGCGCTTTCACATTTGTGCGCCAGCGCCTCTGTCACAGCATTGTTCTTCAAAGTATAAAAACGCCAATTTCAGGCGTTTTTACACATGCTTTATATCAGTCTCAAGCACACTCACTCACCCGTAGCGTTTTGTAAATACCAGCAAAATTCAATTACACAATGGCCAAAGTTTCTAGCACCGCATCAAGCGCCACATCAAAGGCGCGGACCGTTTGCGGCCTTGCGTTTTGATCAATCGCCAAAGCTTGGTTCAACAGGTCGCTGATTGGGCCAGCCAACTCGGGGCGCACCTCTTCAAGACGCACGCGCTCATCCATAAGCACGGCCTTGAGCAATCCAGCGGCGCTCTTGCCGTCGGCTTCGTATGGCAAACGACCGGCGAGCATTTCAAACAGCAACAACGCAACTTGGTACACGTCGCTGGTCACACCAATGCGATCGCTGCGACCGTCGGTTTGCTCCGGGCTCATGTACGCGAATGTTCCCACCAAGTGACCTGTCTCCGTGCGGAAACCGGTGCGGCGGCCCTCTTCATTGGTAAGGCGCGCCACGCCAAAGTCAACAAGTTTAATGTGGCCATCGGTGGTCACCATTACATTGTGTGGTTTGATGTCGCGGTGAATTACGCCGGCGTCATGCGCGTGCGCCAAGGCCGCAAGAATTTCTTGAACAAGAACAATGCTGCGCGCGGTGGTTGGGCAGTTGGCTTTCACCCACACGTCCAGCGGCATTCCGCTGATGAATTCCATAACCAAATATGTGTTGCCATTCACGGAACCGGTTTCCACAACCTGCACAATGCCCGAATGTGAAAGTCGCGACAGCGCGCGGCATTCTTGGCGAAATCTCTGCAACACTTGGCTGCCGGCACCATGCGAGCGAACCGTTTTAATGGCCACGCGTCGGCCAGTTGCGCTGTTAATGGCGCTGTACACGCTGCCCGCGCCACCGGTACCCAACAGGCGCTCAATGGCGTAACCAGAAATTTGCGGCAATGGCTCTTCATGCTCAACGACTTCCTTGGCGGCGTCGGCAGGCATGACCATGTCTTGCGAATTCATGTCGCCTTCAAGCAGGCCTTCTACTTCTTTGCGAATGTCCGCGTCTGGACATGCAAAATCTAGGAACGCCTTGCGCTGTGCGCCGGCCATGCAGGACACGGTGTCAAAGAGGCCGCGAACAATCATCCAGCGATTTGGCGCATTTTGTGGGCACAGACTCATTTGGACACCTCATCGGAGCTGTCATCGATTGTGCCAATTACATTGTTTGCCGCACTTGGTCGAATAGCGCCAGTGCGAACGCGAACATCGTAATCCGTCTGCAACCATGCTTTGGCAAAGCGCCAATCGCGGGACACTGTTGCACTGCTTAAATCCAGCAAGCGCGCAATGTGCTCTGGCTCCAAGCCGCCAAAGATGCGCAGTTCAGCAACGTGCGCGCTGCGAGGATCTTCCTTGGCCAAACTTTGCAGCGCGTCTTCCAAAGCCAAAATGCCGCCGGAATCAACCGTTGCGTCAAAGGGTTCAAAGACATCGGTGCTGGCTTTAAAAGTTTGACCGCCACGCTTCTTGGAAAGGCGACGGCGCGCATGATCGCCCAGCACGGAGCGCAGCACGGTGGCCGCAGTAGCCAAGAAATGCTCTTCTGATTGAAATTCTTTGGAATCGCGCTCGGCCAACTTGATAAAGGCTTCATGCACAACGGCGGTTGGTTGCAAGGTGTGGCCGCGAGGTTGCGAGCGCATGTGCAAAGCGCTTAGCTCCTTCAGGCGAACATAAATGCTTTCAAACAACTCTGAAAGTGGCAAAATTGTCTGCTGGGAATCGGACACAGGGGAACTCCAACACCAAACTGACTTTGACTTGCTTGGAAACGCCCAAACGCATCAAAACCGGAACTGCCCCTAGACCAACAAAATTCCCTGTCATTTACGACTGGTTGAACTTACACCAAATACAAAGCAAGTCAAGCAAGTGGCGATATATAGATTTTAATTCATTATTTCTGAACATATAAAGTGCCATTGAGATGCCTTAGGGCTGTTTTTGGAATTAGAAAAAAAAAAAAAAAAAAAAATGAAAATATCTGGCGCGTGACCACCACTTTGCGCACCAGATTTAAGTTTTTGCTGCCTGTGGTCAAAGCCCCCGCGGGCCAAGTGCATGGTTTTGCGGCATCCAAATGGGCCATTTACAAAATATTTATAAATATCGCGTGTTGCGTGATCAAGGTCACCCATTTTTTACGTTTACATGTGTGGAAGACCTGTTTTGGTGCAGTGGGAACTGCAACCGAACCAGCAATCCAAGACTGGTTGGATTTGGGCCGCAGACCGACGGATTCGGTGAATTGGAAAGCTTCAGCGTTGAAGCTATTGCCAATGATTCTCACTAGTTTTTGGATTTTTTTAAGGAATGTCGAATGACAAAATTCGCAATTCATAAATCCTCTGTAGGCGTATATCTGCTTGCCCTTACTGGCTTTATAACTGCCGGCGCAAGCACTGGCCTTGGCATTGCTGAAGCTATTGGCTTTATTGGCACCCGCCGACGAACAAATCACTTGCCTGCTTCACAAACTCGCACCATTTCTGGAGGCCGCCCAGAGTAAAAGTCTCTGAAGTCACCAGGTTTGCGAAAATAAATTTGTTGTCCAATGCCCGTTTTTAACGCGTGGCGGGGGTTTTCCA
>CAIWNO010000390.1 GCA_903914045.1 uncultured bacterium
CAAGAATGGCGAGGTGTTGAAAATGTCTCATTTCAATTCCAGATATATACAAAAGCGAGGTTGATTTTAATTTGAATAAGGTAATGCTGAAGCGTTGAAGGTTACACTCCAACAATGATGTTGTCATTCGCCGCCACATTTCTTGCCTGTGCTCTTGCTGGGGGGCAAGACAATTTGGTTGAACTTGATGCAACCCAAAAGTTGAGTATTGCTTGGAGCCGCGCCGCAATTCAGATGATCTATGCGCCAGTCGAGCCCACGCCAGAAAATTATGCGGGATCTTTGGAGGTGGCTCGGGCCGCAGCCGCCCTTGATCCAAACGAATCCGAAGCATGGCGAATTGTGCTTGAGCTTGCGGATGCCACCAGCGACGGAATTCCTCAAGCGAGGCCGGCGGCAATCGAGGCCGCTCTTCAGCTTTCAAAACTGGACCCAAATGATTTGGTCATTCGTCTTCTACGATTATCCGATGCGGTGGATCGAAGCGTAACGGCGGAGGATCGAATTATTTCCTATGAACATTTTTTACAGCCGGCTTCCGTGGCAAAAATTTCTCCGTTGGTGGCAAGTCGTTTGTCGTTTGATTATTCAAACTTGCTTCGACGGCGCGGGGACAAAGAGGCTGCGTTGCAAAAGTTGCGCAATGCCATTGCGTTGGACCCGGCATATCCAGCGGCCACCGCGCGTTTGGCGGCGCATCAAATTGAATCAGCCGCGCCACCAGGAATTATCGCCAATGCTCTTGTGGATGCGATTCTGGCAAATCCATCGGATATCCCGTTGTTAAAAGAGCTGGGGTTGATGTGCCTGCGTGAAGGCTTGTACACCGAGGCCGACTTGATACTTGGCGTGGCATGTCGCGTGGCGAACAAGAATTTTAGAAATGATATTTATGATGGCTTGATCGAGCTGCAAATGTTGGCGCGTTGGGGTTTGGGCAATCACAAACAGTCCGCGGACTTGTATCAAAAGCGCCAGCAACAATTATTGTCAATTCTCCGTAGGAAGGGCGGAGGCGGGCGCACGGAGGATTCCATTGCCATGCCTTCGACCATGAGTGAGATTTATGCCATGGTGTGCAAGTGTGGTTCATTGCCTGGTGCCGAAAGCGCGTTTGATGATTCATTGCGGATTATCAATGATGAAATCAAATCCTCCGATGGCAGTCCGGATGTGAAAACGACTTTGATTTTGCGAAAAATTTGGCTTGCTTTGGGCATCGCGCCGCAAGTGGACGCCGTTCCACTTTGGATTGAGGAGGTCGAGGCCTTGAGCCCGCTTACCGATCAGGCAAAATTGAAATTGAATGGTTGGTTGAAATTGCGCGAAGGAAAAGCGGATGAGGCGATCGCTATTTTGCAACCACTAGCCGAACAGAACAACGCCGCGCGGTTTGGTTACGCGCTCGCTTTGGCGAAAATTGGAAAATCCAAAGAGGCCGCAAAAGAATTTGTGACAATCACTCGATCCACTCGCGGAGAAGCCATTGGGATGTACGCCGCGGACCAACTGTTTCAAATTCTGAAAACGCGCCCAAGCGCCAGTGCCGTCGCTTCGGAAATACAAAGCGCCACTGCTCGGCTTCCCAAGAACTTCGCCGTTTTTGCAAAGGATGAAAGCGAGTTTGTGAATTTAAAAGTGGAGTTTTTGTCCACCACGGCCGCCCCATTTGAATCATTGCCATGCAAGATTGAAGTGAGCAATATCAGCCCTATTCCTATGGATATCACTCCCGAAGGTCCAATTGATTCTCGCGCCGCCATTCGGTTGGAAGTGGTCAGTGTTGGAACTCCACCACAAAATTTGGAGCCAATTATTTTCCCTATCAATCGCAAGTTGCAACTCCAGCCCAACGAAACTATGTCCTTTGTTTTAAATATTGCTCGCACGCCCATGGCGATAGGTCTTGTGACTCATCCGCTTGATGGAGTGAACTTGCAGATTGAACTTCTGAATAATTTCAAGTTGACGCTTGAAAGTTTATTGCCTGGGTTTTTGGGACGAGTGACCTTGAAAAATTCAATTCGGATTTCACCTGTTATTCGCAATACCGCATGGCGCGAGGAGGCGCTTGGAAATATTCGACACTGTGACAAGCCGGAAGATCTGGTCACTCTTGTTTTATTTGCCTTTGACCTTGCAAGCAGGCGCGGCGAATCAGGCGCCGCAGAGGAAGTGAAAGAAGGCTGGGCCGAGGTCGAGCGATCTTGGTCTGGTTTGTCGCCAGCGGCTCAGGCGTGGGCACTGATGGTCTTGCCGCGGGAGCCTTTGGATATGACGGAGCCGATCGCAAAAAAAGCGAAAGAGTCACAAGATGTACGGGTTCAAATGAGCACGTTGTTGCGCTGGGTTGATTCTGAAAACGATGAATTTCTCAACACCATTGCGCGCGGTGGAAATCAACAGTTGATCACCGTCGCGGACAGTGTGCGCAGTTGGATTGAGGGCAAAATGCGCGAAGCGTCCAAATTAAATGAATCTTTAGAAGAGGCGGGCATTTTAGGCGGTGTGATAAAAGCCAGCGATACTGCTCCCGCGAAGCAGCCATGATTTATTTCTGAAGCATTTCATTTGCGTAGACGAATGTGTTTGAGTCAACAACGCGAGTGCTGATATGTGTGCGCAGACGCTTATGCAACATGGGCCATGCGGCAAGCCCGGCTGGAATGAAGAAAATAATTTCCGCCACCCGGCCAAGTAGTTCCGCCGCAAGCGCGTCGGCCAGCGGCACGCCCGCGATCAGCGGCGCCAAGAAGCCAACGCTCCATTCGCGAACGCCAATTCCATTTCCAATAAATGGAATAGTGTTGGCCGCGTTGGCAACACAGGCCAGCGCAAGCGCGGCCGGCGCGTCAATGGGTTGTCCAATCAATTGAAATGCAATGTGAATGCGCAGTCCCCACGCGCATGTTTCCAAAACGCGCACAAAAAATGCCGCCGCAAATTGGCGCGCCGTGGTCGTGCGCAAAAATGGAACAAGCACAATGGGTGAAAACGCCGCGGCGATCCATGACAAATGTGCCGCGTTTGTCAGCAACAGTCCCGCGCCAATCCATAGCGCCGCAATTCCAGTGAGGGCGGTGGATTGAATGGCAATCAACACGCTAATGGCGACGGCTATGCCATGCACTTGGTGGTGAAACGCA
Organism: uncultured bacterium; assembly: GCA_903914045.1. Lineage (GTDB taxonomy): Bacteria > Planctomycetota > Phycisphaerae > Phycisphaerales > SM1A02 > SYAC01. The sequence continues at coordinate 3,147 of CAIWNO010000390.1, forward strand.
ATGCGACCAATGAGCCCAGGTTGCAGCGGAACAAAATTGCCAAGAGTGCTGGCGCAAATCAGCGCCAGCATTTCGCGAAATTGAACGCGGATTGGCGGGCGAGTTCGATTCGTTAGAACCAGCATGCACAACGTTGTGCACAATGTGATCACCGCCACGCAACCAAGCAACGCCGCAAAAAGAAGTGGCGATGCGTGCCGCAGATGTTGCCACGCTTGGCTTGCAAGAGTGCCGCTGCGCGCGATGGTCCACAGCGAGGCGGCCAGCAGGGCCAACCCAACAAACAAGCCAAGTCGTTTGAATTGGCGGCGTTGGTTGGTTTGCAACAGTTGATCCATTACGAAGTGGTCGTGGCGGAATCTGGAATAATTCCCAAGTCTTTCACCGTGAAGAGCGAGTCAAACGCAATACCCGCGGCCTGGATATTTTCGCGCGCGCCCTCCATGCGGTCGATCACGCTGATGATGGCCGTGACTTGCGCGCCGCCCTCGCGCAAAACCTTGGCGGCCTCAAGCGCTTGCCCGCCGGTGGTGGCCACATCCTCCACAATCATCACGCGGTCGCCACGCTCCAACTTGCCTTCAAGTTGTTTGGCGGTTCCATATTCTTTTTTCTGATTGCGAATGAACACGCATGGCAAACCACTGGCCATGCTGGCGGCGGACACCAGTGGAATGCCGCCCAACTCCGCGCCCGCCAAGCGCGTGGTGCCAGCGGGAACGCGCGCCGCGAACAGCGCGCCAAGTTCGCGCAAAATTTCCGGCCGCGTGCTGAACAGATATTTGTCCAGGTAATAGTGGCTTACTTTTCCGCTGCGCAACGTGAAGGTTCCGCGCAACATGGCAACTTTGGCAATTTCGACGGCAAGTGTGGTGCGATCCATGTCCACAGAATAGTGGATTGGTCTTCACAATTTCGTCGCCAAAAACGCTTTGGCGCAAGCGCCGTGCGCGCTTAAGAATTGCAACTACACTCTGACCCCTGTGGCAAGCGTCGTCTTTTATTTCCAAGTGCATCAGCCGTTTCGGTTGCGCCGCTACTCCGTGTTTGACACAGATCCGTTTTACTTTGACGCCGAGGCCAACGGAACCATTTTGCAGAAGGTGGCCAACAAGTGCTATCGCCCAACTACGGAAAAAATTCTCGACTTGGTCAAGCGCCACGAGAATCGCTTTCGTGTGAGCTACTCCATTAGTGGCGTGGCGTTGCAGCAATTTGAGCAGTGGGCGCCCGACTTGATCGATTTGTTCAAGCGTCTGGCCGACACCGGCGCGTGTGAATTCTTGGCGGAGACCAGCCATCACTCGCTGAGTTTTTTATTCAGCCGCAAGGAGTTTGAGGAGCAGGTTGCTATTCAAGAAGCCATGATTGAGCGGCTCTTTGGCCAGAAGCCAAAAGTGTTCCGCAATACGGAGTTGATTTATTCCAATGAAGTTGGCGGGCATATCGCATGGATGGGCCGTCATAAGGCCGTGGTATGCGAGGGCGTTGATCGACTGCTTGGATTTCGTAATCCAAACTATCTCTATGCGGTTCCTGGAAATGGTTTTCCAAAAGGCCGGCCGCCCATGCCGTTGCTGTTGAAAAATTACCGCTTAAGCGACGACATTGCGTTTCGTTTCAGCAATCGTGATTGGAAAGATTGGCCGCTTTCCGCCGAGAAATTCGCGGGTTGGGTGAATCAAATCAACGGCGACGGAAATTTGTGCAACTTGTTCATGGACTATGAAACATTTGGCGAGCATCAATGGGCCGAGACTGGCATCTTTGATTTTCTTGACGCCATGCCAAAATATATTTTTGATGTGAACCCTGGGCAGAATGAATTCTTGACCGTGTCGCAGGCTGTTGAGAAGTATCGACCCGTTGGTGAATACGATGTGCCCAAGCCAATTTCGTGGGCCGACATGGAGCGCGATTTGTCGGCGTGGCTTGGCAATCCGTTGCAGGACAACGCGGTGGAGGAGTTGTATCGGCTTGAACCCGCGGTGCGCGACAAGCATTTGAAGGGCGACCCATACATTCTGGAGGATTGGCGCAAGCTGACCACCAGCGACCACTTGTACTACATGTGCACCAAGTATTGGTCCGACGGCGACGTGCACAAATATTTCTCGCCCTATGACAGTCCATACGACGCGTACATTAATTTTATGAATGTGCTGGACAACTTGCGCACGCGCGCGGGTGCGTGATGTCGTTGCGCGCTTACGCCTTGTAATAGTCGCGGTACCACTTCACAAAATTCGCCACGCCAATGTCAATCGTGGTGGAGGGTTGATAGTTCATGTCGCGCGCCAAGTCGGTGGTGTCGGCGAATGTGTCGGGCACATCGCCTAGTTGCAGCGGCAGCATTTCCGTCTGGGCTTTTTTGCCCAGGCATTGCTCCAACACTTCGATGTAGCGCAGAAGTTGTACGGGCCGAGAGCAACCAATGTTGTACAAGCGCCACGGCGCGCTACTGCTTGCCATGTCGGGCTTGGCCGCGTTGAATGTTGCGTCCGCAGTTGCAATGCGATCGGCGGCCGCAATCACGCCGCGCGCAATGTCCTCAACATAGGTGAAGTCGCGCGTGTGCTTGCCGTGGTTGAACAAGCGAATGGGTTCGCCCGCAAGAATGGCCTTGGTGAAAAGAAACAGCGCCATGTCGGGGCGACCCCACGGACCATACACCGTGAAGAAACGCAGGCCAGTGGTGGGCATGCCAAAAATGTGGCTGTATGAATGCGCCATGAGTTCGTTGGCGCGCTTGGTGGCGGCGTAAAAAGTCATTGGATGATCGGCGCTGTGGTGCGGCGAAAATGGTTGCGTGGTGTTCAGGCCGTACACAGAACTTGTGCTGGCGTAGACCAAGTGCGCCACTTTGCCGTGGCGGCAACCTTCAAGAATGTTGGTCATGCCAACCAGATTGCTTTGCGTGTACGCCATGGGATTCTCAATGGAGTAGCGCACGCCGGCCTGCGCCGCCAAATGAATCACGCGGTCGAATTTGTTTTGGGCGAATAGGGATTTCATTGCATCCGTGTCGCACAAATCCACTTGCGTAAATGTGAAATGGTCGCGCGCTTGCAGTCGCGCCAGGCGCGCTTGCTTGAGCGTGGGGTCGTAATAGTTGTTCATGTTGTCTAGGCCAACAACGTGGTCGCCTCGGTCAAGTAATTGATGCGCGGTGAATGAACCAATAAATCCCGCGGCGCCGGTGACAAGAATATTCATGCGCGCATTCTATTGATTCATGAATGACGCAACGCGGTGCGTGTGCATGCAATTTGAATACAAAAGTCACGCGCAAATTCAAGTCAATGGCTGCAATACATGCAATTGATTGCAATGCATGCGGTTCGCGGCCATGCGCGCTTAGGCGCGCGTGGAAGCGTCCAGGTTCAGCGCATGAAGAATGGCCGCGTCGATTGGCTTGGCGTTATATTTTTCTTGCGCAATGCGGCGGCTGGCGGCGCCCATGGCGGCGTTGCGAGCTGGATCATGCGCAAGTTCAAGCATGGCGGCGGCAAGTTGGGTGGCGGAGTGCGTTGCAACAAGCAAGCCGTTCACGCCAGGTTCAATTGGATCGCGGCACCCAATGGCGTCCGTGGAAATAATCGCGCGGCCCGTGGCCATGGCTTCAAGCACAACTTTGCTTGTGCCCTCGCGGTACGAAGGCAGCACAAATGTGGTGCACGCACCAAGATGCGGGCGCACATCCTCCACTTCGTCAAGCGCCTGAAAGCAACCATCTTGCTCCCAACGCGCAATGTCGGCGCGCGTAAAACTGCTGGGGTTGTCGTCCCATGCACAAATCAGCGTGCACCGAATCGCGGGGTCGCGCGTGCGAACAATTTTGCACGCTTGCGCAAATTCCGCAACGCCTTTGTCTTTCAGCGGGCGACTGATCATGAGAAAATGCGTCTGCGTCGCAACGGGTTGTGGCGCAAAGTAATCAAGATCAACTCCAGATCCCGCGATGATGTGCACGCGCGCGGCGGGGACGTTGGTCAACACCCCAAGTGCGGCAAGTTCATCGCGGTCAATTTGGTTTTGAAAGAACACCGCGTCGCACGCCGCCAGTGAGCGTTTATAAAGGCGCGTTGAAAAAAAGCGTATGAATTTCCGCGCTGGCGAGCGACCAGTGAATGCAAATCCAAGACCCGTGACAACCGCGGCGATATTTTTAACGCCCGCGCGGCGCGCGGCAACCGGTCCAAAGGCGATGCACTTTGGGTTGTAGGCAAAGAGCGCGTTTACTTTTTGCGTTTTTAAAATTTCACTGACTGTCGTTTGAAATTGTAAATCTCGCAGCGGAGAAATTGTTCCTCCGCGCAGTGGAGTGTCAAAGTGCTCCACGCCAGCCTCACGCAAGCGGTGTCGCGCGCGCGCGCTTGCGGGTGCGGTGAGAGCGATCACGCGGTGCCCGTTGGCTTGCGCCGCGCGAATCAAACTGCCGCGAAACGCAAGCACATGTTGCGCATTCTTGCCTAAAAGCGCGAGTGTTTTCTGGGTCATCGAGCGCGTCCTAATTTTGCGCGCATGCCTGTGCCTGCGTATTTGGTTTCGCCAACAAATGTGTTGTTGCTCATGCTGTTGGCTTCCATTTGTCCACCCACGCCATCCACATAAGTAAAGCCCACACTTTGTGTTGATGTCCGCCGCCGCCGGCGCAAAATTTATTCCACTCTTGCGTCACCATATCCGCGTGTAGAAAACCTTGCTCGCGCACGCGACGATCACTCAACAAATCACTAGCCCATTCACGCAGCGGCCCGCGCAGCCACGACTCCAGCGGAATTGCAAATCCCATTTTGGGGCGATCCAGAAGCGGCGCCGGCACAAATCTGTTAAGCACTTGCCGCAGAATCCATTTGCCTTGACCGTTGCGCACCTTCATTTCGGCGGGCAAAGTCCATGCAAACTCAACAAGTCGGTGATCAAGAAGCGGAACGCGCGTCTCTAAACTTGCGGCCATGCTGGCGCGGTCAACCTTGGTCAAAATGTCGTCCACCAAATATGTAGTTTGATCAAGCCACTGCATCGCGCGCAATGCGTCGGGCATGTTGGCTTGCGTAAACTCATCATGAGCCGTCGAGGTTTGTTGCGAATCAATCACCAACTTATCTGGCGCGTTCCATGCGCTGACCAGCGCGACATAGGCGTCGCTCCACTTTTTGCACTTTGCCAACGACGCAAGTTTGTGCAAGTGATCGCCAAACTGGCTTGAGCGCAATACGGTTGGCAAAATCGGCATGACAATTTTTCCAGCAGCGTCAAGTTGCTTGGTGGAGAACATTCGAATCATTGACGCGGCGGTCGCGCGAAGTGGCGTTGGAATTTTTCGAATCGTTGGCCAAACATGATCCATCATTCGATGTCTGTTGTAGCCGGCAAAAATTTCATCTCCGCCGTCACCAGAAAGAGTGACCGTGACATTTTTGCGCGCCGCGCGACTGATGAGATATGTTGGAAGTTGACTGGAATCCGCGAACGGTTCGTC
>CAIWNO010000391.1 GCA_903914045.1 uncultured bacterium
CCAACCGCTTGCTTTAAAAATGCGCGCACGTTGGCCGCGCCGCCAGACTCGCCAGGCGTCCACGCGTCGGCAAGACCTCTTATCCATGGCTTGTTGGGCAGCAATTGCAAATCGGAAAGTTCAAGCGACTTGGGCCATTGCGTTGGCGGCGTAATTTTTGTGCGCGCGGCGCGCGGCGCATCCGGCGCGGCAAGCGAGCGGCAATTTTTCCAGAAGGGCGTGAATACTTTGTAGGCCAAACCGCTGCCTGTGCGAATGACATCAGGATTAAACAGCAATGAAGATTCAAAGCGATGCAGGGAAATGCCGCGCGACTGCGCCGCGGTTTGCAACGCTTCTTCTTGCTCGCGCACCCATGGCTCGTAGCGGCGGTTGAAGGCGATTGATGTGGCGCCGGTTTCTTTGGCCAGCGCCATTAACTCTTTCACAGTGTCGCCACTGCGCAAGATCAGGCGCGAACCTTTGGCGCGCAGCGATGCGTCAAGCGACTTAAGAGATTCATGCAGCCACCACATGCTTGCGCCAGCGGGCGCCCATTTGCCTTCGCGCGCAATGTCTATGCAATACACCGGAATCACGGCGTTGCCAGCGGCCACGGCAAAACCTAATGCGGGTTGATCATCTAGTCGCAAATCAAGTTGAAACCAAACAATAGTCGCGCTCATTATTTTTCCGTGGTTGAAGTGGAATTGTTTTTCATTTTGCCCAGCTCAAATCGCAACACGGATTCTAATTTGGGAAAGTCAAAACGGAATCCATGCTCAAGTAATTTCTTTGGTTGCACAAACGCGCCCTGCAAAAGTAATTCTTGGCCCATCTCGCCAAAGATGGCGCGCACAACAAATGCTGGAAGCGGCGCCAAGAATGGTCGATGCAAAACGCGCGCAAGCACGCGCCCAAAGTCGCGGTTGGATAGTGGTGCAGGCGCGGTGGCGTTGAGCGCGCCAGAAATATTTTCATTGTCAATCGCAAACGTGATCGCGGCGAGCAAATCATCCAGCGCGATCCAGCTCATGCCTTGACGGCCGCCAGCGATTGGACCACCTGCGCCCAACAGAAATGGCGTGAGCAATTTCGTAAGCACGCCGCCTTGCGCGCTGATGACAATGCCAATGCGCATGTTCACAACACGAATACCCGCGTCGCTTGCGGCTTGCGTTGCCGACTCCCATTCCTTGCAAATTTGCGCCAGAAATCCCTTGCCAAGCGCGGAAGTTTCATCAAATTGTTTGTCATCGCCCGCGCCGTAAAAGCCAACTCCGCTGGCGCAGATCAACACCTTGGGTTTATTTTTCAAACGCGCAAGCACTTGGCACAACTGACGTGTTCCATCAACGCGACTGGAGAGAATGAGTTTCTTGCGCTGATCGGTCCAACGACCGCCTGCGATATTTTCACCTGCCAAATGCACCACCGCGTCGCAGCCTTCCAGTTTGGCAAGATCAAATTCGCCGCTAGTTTGATTCCACAAAATATCGCCGTCGCGCGCGACTTTTGTTGTACGAACAATGCGCCGCACGCTATCGCCGGCGCAACTTAAGAAACCAGCAA
>CAIWNO010000392.1 GCA_903914045.1 uncultured bacterium
AGTGGTCGCATGGTGTTGTTCATTGATCAATCAGCCAGCATGCAAACGCGTGATGCGCCAAATGGCGCCACGCGACTTGATGAGGCGAAGCGATTGGCGATTGCGCAAGTTGACTCTTGGCAGGGCGGCGGATTATTTGCGGCCAGTCCGCCAGAGGTCATGGTGATTGCCTTCGCGCAAGACGCGTCCGTTCGTATTCCATTCACCACCAACCCCGTACGAATTCGAGATGCCATTGAAGCCATTGAATCAACCGATCAAACCACGCAGATTGCTCCGGCCATTGCGTTGGCGCGCGCATTGGCCACGGAGCAGGCGACTGAGATCGCCGCAGAAAAAATATCATCTAATGAATCCCCACTGGCCATGCAACTTATCAGCGATGGGAAGTGTCCAGACCTTGCGCAGTTGGCGTTGCGCAAAAACGAAACACTGGCGTGGGTCCGCTGTGGCAATCCCGACACGCCCAATCAAGGTATTTCAGCCGCTGGCGCCGAGCGTCGCAGTGATGACCCAACATTGATCAACGCCTTTGTGGGGCTGCGAAATGACTCGGAAACCGCTGCTAAACGCGAAGTTCAAGTACGCAGCAATGGCACGCTTATCGCCAGCACCAACGAGCCCATCACGCTTGTCGGCTCCACCGGCAAGGGCGCGACGCGCGTGCCTGGCGCGCAGAAAATGTCATTCGCGCCATTCGCGCTCGCCAACGCCGGCGTGCTCAGCGTGTCCATGATTCCAGAGGACGCATTCACCACCGATGACCGCGCCGTCATCGCCATTCAAGAGCAGCAAACGCTTCGCGTGCTGTTGGCGGGCAATGACGCAGCCGTTGAGTCGCTCATCAATAGTTTATTAAGTGTCTCACTGACGCAAGTGTCTTGCCAAGACTTCAGCAAACGCGTCGCGGCCGATGCCAATTGGACGGAGTCATTTGATGTGGTGGTATGTGTTGATTGCGACATTCCCACGCTGACCGCGGGACGATGGTTGATCTTTGGAAAGCCGCCGATGATTTCAAGTCTGAATGCCTACGGTGTTCAACCTCGCCAAGCCGTTCGCACATGGAAGAGCGACCACAAAGTGATGGCGCAAAGTCAATTCTCCGATCTAGTTGTGGACAACGCCGCGGCTATCGCGCCAACCAGTGATTGGAGCGCGTTGCTTGAAGGTTCAAAGGGTCCATTGATTGTCATGGGCCGCAGCGACAACGCCACCGTCATGTATGTCGCGTTTCTTCCCATGGATTCCAACTGGCCCTTTCAAAGGAGTTTTGTCAATTTTACAGGGCAATCCATTGAATTTCTGGGTGCGCTTGGAAGCGCCGTCACCAGTGAATCAATGGAGCCTGGCGCGACATTGCGCATGCGCGTGGCGCGCGGTTCGACCCAGGTTGTGGTCACAACTCCCAATGGAGATCGCGTGTCGCAAAGTCCAATCGATGGTGAAGTTGTCTTTGGGCCACTTCGCAATGTCGGACTGTACAAAGTGGACTATCTCAATTCCGCGGGCAATCCCGTATCGCGATCTGTGGCGGTCAACCTCAGCGATCCCGCGGAATGCAATGTCGCCGCCGCGCAACAATTGAACATTCCCAGCGGCGAACTTCAGCCCAAGGCCATCGGTTTTTCCGCGTTCACTATTTGGCCCCTGATTGTGCTTGTGGTTCTAGGCTTGCTCCTTGTGGAATGGTACATCTATCATCGAGGCGGAGGATCAACATGAGTTCACTCTCATTCGCATTTGAAATCCAAGAAGCGCACCAGTCACTGATCGTCTGTGGTGACATTGATGTCAGCACATTTACACTCTTTGAAGCGGTCATGCAATCTTTTGCCGACAATGGAACAGGCAAGATCAGCATTGATCTGCGACGGGTTCATTCGTTCAACTCGCCCGCGGTGGGAGCGCTTGTCATGTTGTGCGCGCGTCGGCGTGGGCATGGTGGAATCATGCATCTTGTTTGCACTCCAACCGGCGTCGTGACGACCATGATTCAAAGAGCGCGTTTAGATAGTGTTTTGAACATGAAATTGCTTGAGGCCGATTGAACTGCGTCGCCGCGAACGTGACCAACCGCGCCCAGACTTACGCCTACTTCCCTCTAGAAAGTTTTTTCGCAAGACCTCGCCAAGCGCTCTCGGCAAGTCGTATGATCAATTCATGAACGCAGACCGCATCGCACAATTTGAAAAAATGGCCGCCGCCGATCCCACCAACGAGATGGCGCACTTCAGTTTGGGAAACGCCTATTTGCAAACGCAGCGCTTCGCCG
>CAIWNO010000393.1 GCA_903914045.1 uncultured bacterium
AATTCGCGTGTCGTTGGAATTTCAGTGATTTTATATGAGGAATATGCTCGATGTCAGGGTTGGGATGGACCCGATATTGAACGTAAACGCGCTCGCTTGCGCGTTGCTGCAAGCCTTCACGATGTTGGCAAGGTCGCAGTGTCTGATTTAATTCTGAAGAAGGCAGGCAAACTGAACGCCGCCGAATATGAAAAGATGAAGGAGCATGTGCTCTGGGGCGCGACATTATTTGGTGATCATGAGTTTGATGAGACAACCAGGGAGGTGGTGCTGAACCATCACGAACGTTGGGATGGCGGCGGCTATCCGGGATATATAGATTTGGATGGCAATGTGCTGATTGATCCCATCACGCGACAACCCAAACTTGGCGGTAAAAAAGGCGAGGACATTCCGCTCTCTGCCCGAGTGGTGGCACTTGCGGATGTGTTTGACGCTCTCTCCCACAAACGTTGCTACAAAGAGGCGTGGCTTGAACGGCGCGTGCTAGACACAATACGTGCCGAGGCTGGCAAACAATTTGATCCAGAACTTGTTAGGATTTTCTTTGAAAAATGGTCTGATATTCGTGATATTCGCCAATTACATTTGGACGATTGAGATGGCTGAACTATGGCTATGCTTGCGGCATGCGAACGCTGATTTGGACCGCCAAAGATAAATTTTTCGCCATCCATGTCAACCACGTCCGCGAAGTATGTCCCGTGGTTTCTGCGCAGGCTTTACCTTCGAGTCCAGTATGGTTGCTTGGCTTGTTTGATTATCACGGAACTTTAATTCCCCTGCTTGACGCGGGCATTTTAACTGGGCAAACAGCCATTGAACCGCAAGTTGGTTCGCGAACAATTCTTATTGAAGTGCCCTTAGCCGCCAATTCGAATACCGCCAGCACGGCCATATTTGGTCTGCGTGTGGAGCAAGCGATTGGGTTGCGCGATCTTGACGACGGCGGAGCGTGGAACCCAACAGCGGGCTTGCCGGGCTTTGAACATTTGCGCGAAGTCGTGAATATTCCAGAGGGTCGCGTGCAAGTCTTTGACGCCACGCGTATCGCCATGCAACATCAACTTCTTTTGCAAGGCGCCAGCGCGGTGGCCGCCAGCGATCATCGGCGGCTTGTGTCGTGAGGCAATTGTCAGCGTGGTTGGCCGCGAACACGCCGCTTGAACCTGAAGTCAATAAATTTGTGGAGTTGTTCGCGCAGGAACGAATGCGCCTGCTTGGTGACAAGACAATTGAGCACTATGTGGCGCGCTTGCAACGCGACCCGCAAGAGGCCATGTATTTGCACCAGCATTTGGCTCCGCCAGAAACGTGGCTCTTTCGTTATGGCGCGGCGTTTGAAGTGTTGCGCGAGCACATTCTGAAACGTGATCGCTCGCAGGTGATTCAGGTGGCCAGTCTTGGTTGCGCCACCGGATCGGAGCCGTTTTCCATCGCCGCCACGGCGCTTTCGTGTGGTTTGAGCGCGCAGCACATACACATTCTTGCGCTTGATTACAGCGATGAGCATTTGGCGGCCACCAAGACTGGTCGGGCCAGCGCGTTGGCGCAACGCACGCCCATTCCAACGTGGGCCGCGCCATGGTTGCACCCCACAACCCAAGGACAATTGGAACTTGACGCCGCAGGCATGGCCATGATTGAGTTGCAGCGTGGTGATTTGTCCACATGGAAACCTGATCGCGCATTTGATTTTGTCTTCTGCCGAAATGTTGCGATTTATTTAAACGAGGCAACCAAAAAGCGACTGGGCAAATTGCTGTGTGAAATCACCAAGCCAGACGGATTGGTTTTTCTTGGCCACGCGGACTCAATTATTTTGGCTGACACGGACATGCGCAGAAGCGAAGTGGATCACGCATTTGTGTTTGCGCGATCGGATAAGCCGAGCGAGTCGATGAAATTGGACATGGCCACACGCGCGTTGATGCCGTTGTTAAAGCCAAGCGCGCCGAAAATGAAGCCAGGCGTTTTTGTTGCAAAGACGTTGTCCGCGCGCGCCGCGGTCACGCCAATGCCTGCGCCAACTCCAATAATGACTTTGCTTACAAAAGCACAGATTGCCGCCGACAGCGGAAATTTGGTGGAGGCCGAGAAATCGTTGCTGGCGCATTTAGCCGTTGAACCCTTTGGAATTGAAGCACATGTGTTGTTTGGTTGCGTTCAAATGGCGCAAAACAAATTCACGGAGGCCGAGCGAAGTTTCACCAAGGTCGTGTACCTTGATCCCCTAAACTCACTCTCACTGTTGTCATTGGGAGCCCTTGCTGACTTGCGTGGAGATGTCAAAAGTGCGCAACGCTTCCGTGACCGCGCCGCTCGAACTGTTGTGGAGAAACAACCTTGACCCAATTGCCGCCAGAAGATCTTGCAAATAAAAAAATTGGTTTAACGCAACTTTTGGCGCGTCCAATTCTTGCATCCAACTTGGCAATAAACACCAATGATTTGGCGCAAGAGCGTGCGCAGTCGTTGCGTGAGGAGGACACCATTCTGCTCTTTCGCATTGGTGGAGAACGATTTGCCTTGCCCGCCAACAGCGTGCTGAATGTTTTTCCATGCACACCCGTGCGCAAGGTTCCGCATAGAACGCGTCCGCCATTTCGAGGACTGTGTTGCCATGAAGGCGCCATTTTGTTGACGGGTCTTCTGCATGTTGTGCTTGACATGGACATGGATAAGAACGCCAACGCGAAATTGCGGCGCATGATTGTGATTGGCAGCGAGGATGCGTCTTGGGCCTTCGAGGTGGACGAGGTGGATTGCATCCGCAAAGTGGATCCGTCGAAATTTCGAAACGCCCCCGCCACTATTCCAATAAATGCTTTTTCCTGCACCAATTGCATCATTCCAATGGATGATGGCGACGCTGTGCTGCTGAATCCAATCGCAATTCAAACCATCATGGAGAAGGCTATTCAATGAGTGCATATGGTGGATTTGATTTGTTTGAATTATTCCGCGCTGAAATTGTGGCTCATGGGGCGTCGTTGAACGATGGTCTACTGCGTTTGGAGCAGAACCCCGCGGATGTGCACCCCATTGAAAGTTTGATGCGTGCGGCGCATTCAATCAAAGGCGCATCGCGCGTGATTGGCTTGGATTTGGCGGTTGACCTGGCGCATCACATGGAGGATTGCTTGGTCAACATTCAAAAGAAGGTTGAAGTGTGTGGGCCAGAGCGCGTTGAACAGTTGCTTGGCGGCACGGATATCTTGACTCAATTAGGCACACTGCAAGAGGCGGATTTGCCAACGTGGAAATCCACCAACGCCGTAGATATCAACGCGTTGATCACCGCGTTGTCGGCTCCGCCCCAAGCTATGCCGGTGTCGGTGACAGTCGCCAAGCCTGTTGATGTTGTTGAACCATTTGTACCCGCCGCGGAAATTATTCCACCCAAAGCGGAAAGTTTGGTTGCCCCCACCAATCCACCCACGGCGGCGTTGTCCGCCACCAAGTCCGTGGCGGGTTCTTCGGAACAACCGATTCAACCCTCGAATAAGTCGGGAAATACTGCTAAATCTGCTGCCGCCGCCGCGGCGCCAGAAGTAAGAACGGTTCGTGTGAACGCTGAAAATCTTGACCGCATGATGCGCCTGGCTGGAGAAAGCATGGTTGAGGGAAAACGATTTCCACAAATTCGCCGCGGCTTGCGCGAGATGAAATCGCAACTTCGTTTCGCGCGCGACTCGTTTGAGTCGGCGGTGAAACGACGCGATGCCGCTGAAATTTCTAGCTCATTGGCGCGCTTGGCCACCATTGAAGGCAGTCTGACAAGCCACGCGGAATTTTTGGAAAATGTATTTAGACGCACCGAGGAGGTCGGAACTAAACTATATCACGAGGTCATTGGAAGCCGCATGCGGCCCTTTGGCGATGTCACCGCTGGACACCCGCGAATGATTCGTGATCTTGCCAAGAAGCTTGGCAAGAAAGTTCAATTTGATATTGAAGGCGCGCATGTGGCGGTGGATCGCGATGTGCTTGCGCGACTAGAGGCTCCGCTGAATCACATGTTGCGCAACGCCATTGATCACGGCGTTGAAGGTCCAGACGACCGCTTGGCCGCTGGCAAAGGTGAGACCGCGCACTTGCGCTTGCAAGCGCGCCACCACGCGGGCATGCTTGAAGTGCGCATTCGCGACGACGGGCGCGGGATTGATCCCGAGCGCGTGCGCACCAAAGTGATTGAAAAACGCCTGCAATCCGCGGATATTGCGGCTGGCTTGAACAAGACAGAGTTGCTGGAGTTCTTGTTTTTGCCTGGCTTCTCCACCGCGTCGCAAGTGACCGAAGTCTCTGGCCGCGGCGTTGGTTTGGATGTGGTCAGTCAAACAGTGCGTGAAATTGGTGGGACAGTTCGATTGGAATCCCAGCCTGGTCAAGGATCGGAATTTATTTTGTCGCTGCCCATCACGCTTAGCGTTATCCG
>CAIWNO010000394.1 GCA_903914045.1 uncultured bacterium
AGTGGTCGCAATCTTTGCGAAAGAACATGACAATCCAGCGGCCTTGCTCAAAGTTGGCGGGCAGTGGTTGTTGAATCAACGCCGCCAATGGTTGCGATCGCAGCGGTTTGCCAACCCATTGCTCCACTTGCGGCATGTAATAAGGCTGCAATTGCGCAGGCGGTTTGGGCCATGCGCTTGATGGTGCGCTTGATGTCTCAGTTGCGGGAATTTGCGCGGGCAACTTCCCAGAAGCCGGTGATGTTTGCGTTGCTGGCGTTGTCACAGAAGTCGTAGTCGTTGGCGCAGGAATTGTTGGTGTGGTCGGAGTTGTTTTTGCGGTTGTCGCTGCAGTCGTAGTCACTGGCGCAGGGATTGTTGGTAAAGCTGCTGGCGCCGTGGTTGTTACCAGCGGCGCGCTTTCAACAGGCTGAGCTTGCACCACCATTTTGGCGGGCATGCCAAAGGTGATCGCCACCGCGAACGCGCTTGCGGCAACCCATGCGCCCGCAAGCGCGCCAATTGTTTTTGTCTGCGTGAATGAGCGTCTTGGCTTGAAGAACAACACGCACGCCAACATCGTGGCGTCAATGATCAACACCACGATTGGTGGCGGACCTTTGCTTCCAAAGCATCCGCAACTTGCGTCGCCAGAAATAACCACGCTTGTAAGAATGCCGACAAAGAGCATCAATACCAACGCGGCCAGGGCGCGGCTGAATTTTGGCAGCAAGATCATGGCGGCCGCCAGCGTGAATTCCATTGAAATTGTCCCGCGTAGCGCTATGTCAAAGAAGCGCGTCAAGTCGGCCTCGGCGCCCATGCCCACAAGTTTGGCCATCCATGTGTATGCGCCGCGCACTGGTTTGGGCAGTAACGCGGGTGTGCCATCAAGCAATTTCACAAGCGCGCCGGTGAACAACCACGCTGGAACAATCGCGCGGCACATGATGGTTCCAAAGAGCGAGCCAGAAGCGCGGCCAGATGAAGGTCCAGATGAATCTTGAGATGATGGATTGGAAATTGTCATTGTTCTTTCAGTCAAAGGCGTGCGGCGTTCAGAAATACTGTCTATGAATATAATTTGTACGGCGGAGAAAGACGTGTCTTTAAATATGAATTGTATGGCGGAGAAAGAAGTGTCTGTGACAATGTCGCGCGGCGCGTCATGTGAAAGCCATCAACGCACAGGCGCGCTGAAGTGTTCACACGCTTCGCACAAGATATGCATGATCATTTGATGCGCCTCTTGAATGGCGGCGCCGTCCACGCCGTCAATCACAAGCGCGTGCGTGAAGTGCGCCAACGCTGGACCGCCGTCGCGGCCAAGAAGACCAAGCGTGGACATGTTCAGGCGCTTGGCCACTTCTAGAACGCGCAGCAAGTTGGGACTTTTGCCACTTGTGGAAAACACAACCAGCAAATCACCAGCGCGTCCAAGCGCCTCCAGTTGGCGCGCGAACACCTGTTCAAAGCCAAAATCATTGGCAATGCAGGTCAGCGCGGTTGGGTCGGCGCACAATGAAATTGCCCGAAGCGCGGCGCGATTTATTTTGTAGCGGCCGGTCAATTCCTCCGCCAAGTGCAGCGCCTCCGCGGCGGAACCACCATTGCCGCAAGTGAACACCGTTCCGCCAGCCTTAAGCGTGTTGGTCAGCAAATCAATCGCCGTGACCAGGCGCGCTTTCTGCGCGGCTAATACGTCAACGGCTTTGCGGCTTTCTGACAAACGCAGATCGATCATTGCGGAGTGGTCCATGTGCGGGCAATTCTACGGGGACTTTGATATTGCGTGTTCCGCATTGTCGAATCCAATTGCGTCGCTACGGCGAAGTGCAAGTTTGTAATTGCGCAAGGAAAGATCACACATTTTATAGTGCGGAGCGCGGGCCAAACGCATCGCACTTGCTTTGGAAATATCATGTGATTTGTATGAATGCCAACGCTCATCTTCAAGTGTAAAGTTGACCTACAGTTTGCCGCCTCCATGTCCACATTGAATCAACGAAGTGAAATGCCCGTGTCCGCCGATGAATTGTCGGCGTGGCATTTTCGTGAAGGCGC
>CAIWNO010000395.1 GCA_903914045.1 uncultured bacterium
AGAGACATGGCTTCAAGTTCCATCTTTAATGTTTTTTCAGCCGCGTCAACCGCTTGGCGCAACCGCTCGCACGCTTCTCCACGCTCACGCAAACGGTTGGCTTGTTCCTGCGCCATGGCGCGGCGGCGATCAAGGTCACGCTCGACACGCTCAACTTCTTGCTCAAGACGAGTGGCCTCGGCTTGCGCCAACTGAGACTCTGCCAGAAGTTTTTCAACGCGCGCCTGCGCCTCGCTTGCTTGGCGCTGCTTTTCGTGGCTCAAAGCCGTGGCTTCGCGGGCCTGCGCGGACGCGGTTTCTGCTTGGGCATCGGCCTCGCGAATGGCATCAATTTCCTTGTATAACCGAGCGTTTGCCTCTTCAACGGCGTCGCGTTCCCGGCGCGCGCTGCGCTCCGCTTCTATCGCCACTGTGCGTTCACGATCAGCCGCGGCACGCGCCTCAATTTCAGCGGAGCGATCACGCTCAAGCATGGTGATGGCTTGTCCAAGTTCAGAGCGTGCAACGTTGGCCTCGTCGCCGGCGATTTTAGCGGTGGCCAACAATTCATCCGCGCGTCGCATGGCTTCAACCGCCAGCTCGCGCTGCTTCTCAACATTTTCAACAAGTTCGCGCTCGCGCGCAGCTGCGGCGTCGGCGCGCGCAAATGCTTGCTCGGCGGCGAGACGTTCAACATCAGCGCGACGCGACGCTTCCTCCGCGACGACTCGCTGTTCATTGGCCCGCCTCTGCGCGGCGTCGGCCGCCGCACGCTCCTCGTCGGCGCGATGGCGCGCGTCCTCCACCGAAGTTCGTTCACGCTCAACGCGATCAAGCATGGTTTGCACCAACGCGCGTTCTTGCAATGCCTGCTCGGTGGCCACACGCACGCCCTCCTCAAAACGGGTCGCGCGACTTTCAGATTCACGCGCCACAATCTGAGCGCGCTCAGCGCGTTGCTGCGCCTCCAACACAATCACGCGCGTGGCTTCCGAACGCGCAATGGCTTCTTGCGCCAAATGTTGATCCCGCAACCAACGGCTTTCGGCTTCTTGCGCCGCCGCTCGATCAGTCTGCGCGGCGGCGCGAATTTCATCCGCGTACGCCTTGGACGCCGCGGCGGAGGCGCGAAACTGATCCGCCTCCTGCATCAAGCGCTTGGCTTCAAAAGCCGCGCTTTCCGAGGCATTTTTCAATTCATTCGCAGTTTCATTGGATTCAACCGCTTGCGCGCGAACTTGCTCCGCCGCGCCGCGCGCAACAGAAACTTGCTGATGCATTTGCTCGGCTTGGTCAATGCGTTGCTCAATTTCCAGAAGTGTTTTCTGCGAGCCTTGACGATCCTCCTCCGCCATTTGTATTTCGCTTTTCAACTGCGAAATAGAAGCGGCGTGCGTGGATTTCATGGAATCAAGTCGCTGTGCGCGGGCCGCAAGATTTGCTTGATGCTGTTCTTTTTGCTGAGCAATTTTTTGCTCTTGTGCGATTCGCGCCTCGGCCTCTACGCGGGCATGAGCCTCCACACGCACTTGTTCCAATTCTTGAAGGCGTGCTTGCTCAGCCGCGGCTTGCCGGTCTCGCTCCGCGCGGCCTTGCTCACGTTCACTTCTTGTGCGAGCGAGTTGATCTCTCCATGAGCAAATTTCTGATTTAAAAGTTTGAATTTTAGAATCTGTCGCTCCGCGCGACTTCATGGAATCAATTCGAAGTTGCAGCAATCTTTCAAACGAGGCGTCGTGCACATCACGCCAACTTCGGCGATACAGATCCAGTTCAATGGCGCTGGTTTCAAAACGCTCGGCCAAGATTTGCAACGCACCAGCCGCGTCATTTTGATAGCGGCGCAAAACATCCACCAACTCCGTAGCAACATCGGTGGGCAAACGCATTCGCGCCACAAGTTCACCAACCCCTAGAACAACCGCGTGCTCCGCGTTTGTCAAAGCGCGACCACCACTCATGCGCTTGGATTCCCAAGCGTCGAGATACACATTCAAAGTTTGAGTCGTTTTTGCCATAAAGGGACCAACCAATAATTCTTCAGACTTCAGTATGACACAAAGTCATTCTGGAGCAAAATTATATTATTTGAAATCCCCAAAAATGTTGTAGATCAGCAAAATGAACAGAGCTTTTATAGGCAAAAACAGCACAAAAAAGTCTTTTGCAACTCTTTTTTGAACTGGCTGCGCCTTAAGGCGCCACGTCTGGAATTTTCGCCGCGGGCACTGTGAGTGCGTCAACCGAACCATCAGCCTTTGCATTGCCAGTCATTCTTTTCATAATTGCTGCGGCACGTGGCCGTTGAACGCGACTTGCAAGCGCGACTGCCTTGTCAAGTTCAATCTTCACATCCTCGGCCGAACTGAATTTTCGCAACACGATCAGTAGGACCTCGCGAATTTCAAGTTGCAACATCTGATTTTTGCTCTTTAAGGATTCACCGACCGCAAGTTTGGCCAAGCGGATTGCCTCTTCGGGTTGCGCTTCAATCAACGCGGATTGCGCATACACAAAGGCTGTCGCCATGAACCATTTCACACCGTCTTGTGGTGGGACCATCAGCGCCGCTGCATTTTTTGCTATCTCTTTCGCCTTGTCGATTTGCCCCAACATTCGCAAGGCGCGCATTTCATACGCGTCTAGAGTCAACAATAAATCTGTGGCGATGGCATCGCCCTGAATTTGTATTTTTGCGCCCGCCCGCAATCGTTTAGCGCTAGTGACCGTGGACTGAATTGTGTCCAGTGAATCCTGCGCATCTTGCATTTCCGCCTGCACGTTGGCTTTGGTTGAGCCCGAACTGACAAAAATTTCCAGCCCCCTACTTTCCCCTTTTGACAATTGAATGCTGGCTTCCGCCGCTTTCACCATGCGATTGGCGGCGGAGAGCGCTTTCTTTAAATCTTGTTTGTCAACATAGATATCGCAAAGCAAAGTCTCTCCAATATTCACGTCCCTTTGCGTTGTGGAGGACTCCTTGTCGGCGTTGCGCTTGTTCGCCAAAGCAAGAAATTGCCCAATTTCAAATTCCGCTTCTTCTAGGCGATCCAGATTTCGCAGATCTTCCGCATGCCACTGGCTCGCCAGCAACCATTCGCTTTCAAACTGCGACATTTTTGCCGGATCACCCAAGCCTTTGGCTTGTTTCATCACAGTCGTTCTTAAAGTCAGGGCTTGTGTGGAGTACTCCAAAGCCTTCGCCAAATCACCTTGTTGCTTGTCAAGATCACGCATACGAATCAAGGCCTTGCTGACATCGCGCGCGGCCTCTAAATCATCTGGCTTTTCCTTGTACATGCTTTCGCGAATCGCCACATTTTCTAAATACATTTTTTGAGCGGACTGCAATTCATTGCCATTGTAAAAAATATCCCCACGGATTTGCAGAGCCAATGCCACAAAACGGCGATCCGCAATGGACTTTGATTCTTCGTACAACTTTTTGGCAATCTCAAGTTGTTCCGCCGACGCTAAAAGTCCAGCTTGGATATTGCGATTCACATTGTAAATAACTGACTTGCGAAATAGAACTCCAAAGAGTTTTCGGAGGTTTTCGGAATTGTCTGGCGTGATCTTCAAATCATCGCGAATTATTTTTTCACGATCTTCCAGAATCGGCAGTGATTTTTCTGGATCTTGAGCGTAATTCGGACCCAATTCCTCGAATCGCTTCTGCACCAATTGGCGATTATTATTTTGGATGACCGCTTGGGCGGAGACTATTTTATCCTTGGCCGCGTTGCGCTGGGCGTAGAAATACCAGCCAATTCCAGAAACGACCGCCGCAACCACCGTGACGGCAAGACTGACTTGAAAACGATTCCGTCCCATCCACTTGTGCGCGCGATAGCCGGCGCTGCTTGGCCGCGCCGAAATTGGCATGCTTGCCGAATGCGCATCTATATCCGCGATCAACGCGTCCACGCTGGCGTAACGACGCCCCGGCTCCTTGCGCATGGCCATCAGGACAATGTTGTCAAGGTCGCCGCGCAATCTGCGGCTCAATCTTTCCTTGTTGCCCTGCGGTGATTGCGTCTTTGTAAGTTCCCCAGCATTGCGGGTTTCCAAAGGCGCAACGGCCATCTTTGTGCAGATATTGCTTGGAAGTGGCGGCTGCGTCTCGCACACTTTGCGTCGAATTTCCTCAAATGGCATGTTGGCAAAATCGAACGGAAGTTGCTCCGTCAATGTCTCGTACAAAATAACTCCCAGTGAATAAATATCCGTGCTGGCCACCAGTGGTTCGCCGCGCAACTGCTCTGGACTTGCATACATGGGAGAAAGCGGACCAACATCGCCTGGCAACGTCTGGGCTCGATCGACCTCACTCACTTCTGTATTGATAATTTTTGCGATGCCAAAGTCCAGCAGCTTGGGAACGCCGTCGGGACCAACAATAATATTGGCGGGTTTTAAATCGCGGTGAACAATTCCTAGCGAATGCGCGTGGGCAACAGCCGAACACACTTGGCGAAAAATGGCCAAGCGTTCGGTCACGGTCAAGCTTTGGCGCTTGCACCATAAATCCAACGTCAATCCATCCACAAACTCCATAATAAAATACGAGCGGCCGTCCTCTGTGATGCCGGCGCCAAGAAGCCTGGAAATGTTCGGGTGATTCAGAGTGGAGAGCACCTTGCGCTCAAGATCAAATCGGGCCAGCACGGAATCCGAATCCATTCCACGCTTGAGCAACTTAATCGCCACGCGACGCTTCAGCAGATCACTCTCTTGAGTGGCTAGCCATACTTCGCCAAATCCACCAACACCTAATCGCTTTTCAATTTTGCAATCACCGATGCGCTCCAAGCGTGGCGAAAATGATTCAACCGAGTCGCTCTTTGGATCAGCCCCAGCAGCGCCGCGCTCAATAGGCATGGTGGCATCGTTTTCCACGCCGCCCGCTCCGGGAGCAATGGTTGCGTCCATGTCCGCTGGAATACGATCATTGTCTGGCGGAGTTGTTTCAGGATCGTTGGGCATATTGGATTTACCCGATCATAAATACATGCGTTACTAAATTCATCAAGGCAAATGGTCACTCAACAAGAATTAAAATCCAATCGCGTTCTTCTGTCCTTGCTTGGTCACGGTTTCTTCGCCTTCCCACACCGCGTTGCCGGTGTTGGTGTCGGTCAAACTCATTTGAAAAATGAAGGATGTTTGCTTGGTATCCCCGGCGCTTACGCTGTTTTCTAAAATCTTTGCGGTCAATGTGAAATCAGTCATACGCGGCATTTCATTGCTCTTTCCGCTTTGAAATTCGCGCATGTCCCTGGTGCCCTTGGCCATGGGGTCCTCGGCTTTGCCGCCCAATCCTTCCGTGGTGCTAATTTGCACCTTGCCTGTTTGCAGCAGCGCAATGCGGATTTTTTTAATCAACTCATCCGTGTCAAATTGATCCGACGTGTCGTTGGTGATACGACTGATGCCCAAAATCGCGGGCTGATTTGGCGACTTGGCGAACACGCCTGACACCGTCATGCTTTGTACAAGTTTGTCCGCCGCTAAATTAAAATCTTGCACATCCACTTTGTTGGTGGAGGTAATCACCTCGTTGCCGCGCGAATCAATGCGGCGCGCCGGCGTGCACGCGGCGCACAATGCAAAGGTGGCGACTGAAGTCAAGACAACGGTGTTGCGAATGCTGCTCATGGAAATGCTCCTTAAGAATGGATTGAATTATTGTGTCCAAGGAAGATTTGTGTCAAGTAATTGCAGTTGCCACTGCGTTGCGGTTGGCGTTGGACCAATGCCAGTGATGATGATGGTTTCCCGAGGCATGATGCGTTGCGTCTGCCACGCTTGCGCGGCGCCAGTAATACGCATGCCATTGGCATCAAACCATTCAAAGCGATATGAAATACTTTGTGGAGTTGCTTGATCGCTATAGACCGACAATTGCACCCGCTTTTGGTCGCCGTTCACAACATCTTCTTTGACATCGGTGACATTGGATTTGGAATTTAGCCAACTGTTTGTAATCACTTGCTTAAATCCAGGCGTGCCTGGGGCCGCATTTGAAATTGGCACAACTGTGTTCATGGTGTTGCAGGCGGCAAGCGCGAAAGTGAGCGAGACAATTTGAAATAGACGTGTCATGTTGATTTCTCCTAAGACTGGTCGATCGATCTTTAGAATAGTTCATCCAGAGTTTGCAATGGCGAAGGTCATGACCGCGGGATCGGTTCCCGCGTTCACAGTGCGAACACGAATCACGGTGACTGGCGCCGATGGAATTGGCACAGGACCAATTGTTTTTCCATCGGACATTGTGATTGAAATCACGCCGGACTCAGGGCGATTCACTCGGCACCACAACACGCGCTTGGGCAACGTCAGCCAACAGCGCAAGTCCGCCGAATTTGCGGCCACTTGGTAGACGGCGCCAATAATGGAACCCCAATTTCCCATGCCCTGCTGCAAACCATATGTGGCGGCGGCTTTGCTTGCGCTTGAAACCAGCGTGGCAATAATAATTCCAGGAAGTCGGGCGTTGAAATCTTGCGCGACCACCGCGTCCATATCCGTAAGCAACGCGGCGTTGGTCACCACGTCCGCGGCGCTCACTGTGAAGCCGGTGACCGAGGGCTCGTTGCGCATTTCAAGCAGCGGAAACGCGGCGCCAACATAAGGAACTTGCGCGATGAACAATGGAATATCCAAACGTAACTCTTTCAATGAAGGCGCGCGGCCGGCCTCAACAAATACAAACACACATTGCGCAGGCGTCTGTCCGTTGGCCGCGTTTCCCGCCATGTCGACATCTTTCAATGCTTCTTCGTTTACGGGCGCGGGCAACATTTCGGCAACGCGCTTGAACGTGGTTCGAGCTTGCTCAAATTGTCCCGTGGCAAATCGATTCACCGCGCGCAAGTATGTTGAGTATGGAATTTCATAATTGCTGTAGCCGCGCATTTCGCGCAGCGTTCCGTAATTGGCGTTGATCACCGCTTGAAAACCAGGATCATCTAACGTTTTGTTGGCGTCGTAACCGTTTTTTTTGCCAGACTCTTCAAAGGCTTTCGTTTCTTTTTCAATTTGCGATTGATTTTTTTCGACAAAATCTGTTTGCCAATTTTGCGCACGGCGTAATTCAACTGCGGCCTTCTCTTGTTGCCCAAGCGCGAAATAATTCAGCGATTGATATGTGTTCAACATGATGCGGTCCACCCCTGTTCCGCGGTACGTGCGAATGGTTTGATTTGTCAGAGCCGCCGCCACCTCCTCGGTGACTTTGGTCTCCGCTTTTTCATCCAAGTAAGGAGAAATTTCATTCCATACGGATTCATACGTGGCCACGCTTGCGGGATATTGCGCGGCGGCTTGCTGAATTGTTCCGCCATCCAAATAAAACACAACGCCATTGATGGGCGCGTCGGACTTGCCATCTCCATCAGAATCTTGCAGCGAATATTCTGCCATCAATGGCGCGATTTGCGTGGCGGCTGAGGAAAATTTTCCTTCATCAAACTCCATCATGGTCGACTTCATCTTTGAGTCGTAGCCACAGCCCGTCATGGCAATCATGGACAACAACAACGCAGTAACACGCAAAAAAAATTCCAGCGTGCTCGCGCGCTGCTTGGAGATTTTGATAAGGCTTGAACCAGAATGACTCATGCAGACATCACGGAATAATTTGTCCGCCAAGAATGCCTGGATAGATTGTCGCCGGCGCCTGCGTGGTGTTCACCTTGTAATCCACCGACATTTTGGAATTGCGCAAGTATTGCGCAAAGGCGTTCATTTGCTCAACCTGGGCGTCGGTGAGTTGCTGCTTCTCTTTTACATTTTGCAGAAACGCAGTGTTGGTCAGCCACCGCTCATAACTTGGAGCGTCCAATTGCAATGGAATGATCAACTCGGTGGGCACGCCAGCGCGAACATTGATGGTCTTCTGCCAAGTCTTGAAGCCGGCGCGGCTCACGGACAGCTTGTGCATGCCCGCTGTTGCGGGTAGCGGCGCCATGCTTGGACT
The DNA here is from genome assembly GCA_903914045.1 of uncultured bacterium. GTDB lineage: Bacteria > Planctomycetota > Phycisphaerae > Phycisphaerales > SM1A02 > SYAC01. The sequence goes on from CAIWNO010000395.1 coordinate 7,964, forward strand.
TGGCGCGGAACCAATCACCACGCCATCCAGTTCGACAATCGCGGAAAGTTGCGTGGGCTGCATGTTCAAGTTGTTGCCAGTGAACACATAATTGCCCGTGTCATTTTTAACCAACTCGGGAACGGTCAGGTCCTGCATGGTGCACACAATCGAAAGCCCACTTGCGGCACTGTCCGTGGGCGCGACCACTTTGCGTTGCTCGCATTTGGAAAGTAATTGCTGGCACATTCCATCGGCAACTTGCTTGAAAAGCGGACCAGTGAGCGTGAGTTGCGTGTTCAAATTTTGCGTGTTGCGATAGGTTTCAACGCCGGAAGTTTCACCTGAAATAAACATTTTCCCAGTGGATGTGTCAAGCACTTTATAGGTGCCAGTGAGCGTGTACGTGATATTTTCCGTCTTCACGCCCAGGCGTTCGTCTTGAAAATTCTTCACGCTGTTGTCGAACGAAGTCAGCGAACCAATCAACACGTATTGACAACCCATGTTGCCCGCGAGTGCGGTTGCCGAAGATTGATTTGAAAGAAGCTTGTCCAAGTCCTCGTAGCGTTCAGCGCCACCTTGCAACACCTCGATCGCGTCGCGAACTGTTTTTGCCTCGCCTGTCAGCGTGGCTTGTGTTCCTTGATTCGGTCCGCCCGTGGCGAACTTGGAGAGGCTGTTGATGACATCCTCGCGCGAAATAATTTTAAAGCACGCGCCTTCAAGCCGCGCCACCATCATGTCCTCTAAAATAGAAACTTTGTCGCCCGCAATATCTTTGCAGCGGTTCTTAATAAAGATGGCCGCGGTGTAGGGCGGACCAGAAATAGGTTTGGCGGAATGCGTGTCTGTTGCCAAAGGCGCTTTGGTATTGGGCGCTATCGATGGCGCAGTGCTTGCGTCAGTCTGTGTTGCGGACACATTGTCACGAACTGCAAATTCCGCTTCATCAATTTCGCCACGACCTGACACCGCGCCAGGCGAGGTCTGTGGCGCAGGCTTTGCGGCATCAACGGTGGCGGGACATGTTGTGCGAGTGGAAAGACGCGCAACGCAACCAATATCAACGCCTGTGTTTGCTCCGCATAATTCACCTTTAGCAAATTTTGGTTGAACATCGGTGATTTTCATCCAGCCAACCGCGACCTCTTCTTTGCCCAACACTTCACCCGTATCTGGATCCACAAGCTCTTTGCCTTGCGCGGAAATTTGCCAGATTTGGTCGGCTTTTACGCCAGTTCCATCGCCACGATTGATGGTGGCAACACCATCCGTCATGGCCAGAATTTTTGCGGGCAACAACACGTCAATGATTCGATTCGCAATTTTTGCGGACATCAATCCAGCCAAATCCACAATAGCTTTCTCCGTCAGGCTTGCGCCCTTTTCACTGGTGACATATTCAGCGTTGCGCACAAAATCCGAATTGTCCACGCGAAAACTTGTGGACTCAAGCAACTTGCCTGATGTGGTGTTGTACATCTTGCACACGCACAGCAATGTCACAATGCGCTTGGTGGCTTCCTTGCCAATACCTTCAAACTTTGCGGTTTGCACATTGTCTTGAAAGTCCGTGATGGACGTCACGATCATGTATTGCGCGCCGGCAACTTTTCCAGCCTTGGCGACATTTGCATCACTGGCGTCGGTGTTTCCACTGGCGCCCAAATCTTGCTCCTTGATCAGATCGCCCAAGTCGCTGCGAGCGATGACATCGA
>CAIWNO010000396.1 GCA_903914045.1 uncultured bacterium
CAGCGCGAATTCATTCCGCCAACTCAATAAAAAATCACGGTGTGTGGCTTGCGCATCGCAGACATTTCGACGATTGTCAACGGTATGGCCAACTCCGACACGCCGCCCGCCAAATCACGACCTAGCGTTTCCAAAGCCACGGTCACGCCGATCAGGAAAAAATTTGTCGCCAAGAATTTGGAGTTCAAACCCAAGGACGCCAAAGCTATTGAAAGCCTTGAGCGCGACCTGCGCAATATCGCCGCCGATTTGTGGTGGTCATGGAATGAAATTGCGCAACGGCCATTCGCTGCCATTGATCCATTCACGTGGGAATCTTCTGGACACAACCCGCTGACGGTTTTGGCGCGCATGGATCATGCCATGTTCGCCACGCGTTGCCAAGAACCTGACTTTGTAAATTTAATTCGCGCCGCTCGCGATGCGCAAAAAACATATCACGCCACCGAGCCTTGGTTTGAGCGTTGCGCGCCCGCAGGAGGTTCCACTTTGCATGTGGCGTACTTCTGCAGCGAGTTCGCCATTCACGAAAGCTTGCAGCAATATTCGGGCGGACTTGGCGTGTTGGCGGGCGACCACATGAAAAGCGCTAGCGATTTGGGCGTGCCCATCACGGGTGTCGGCCTGCTGTATCAGCGCGGTTATTACTTGCAACAATTTCGCGCCGACGGTTCCACGCGCGTCATCGAGCCGCATTGGGCAACCAACACAATGCCATTGACAGATGAGAAAACCACCATTCGCGTGCCGATTGGCGCACGAAAAGTTCGCGCCAAGATTTGGTCCATGCAAGTGGGGCGCGTGAAGATTGTGCTGCTTGACACAGATTTGAAAGCCAATAAAAGGCGCGACCGCCGCTTGACCGAGGGCTTGTACAAAGGCGAACCGGAGCTTCGTCTGCGTCAACAAGTGTTGCTGGGAGTTGGCGGAGTCATGGCGCTTGAGGCGCTGCGACTTGAGCCAACGGTCTATCACTTGAACGAAGGCCACGCGGCGTTTGCCTCGGTTGCGCGTTTGGCAAACTTAGTTGAGCATGGCAAGTCCATCGATAAAGCGATTGAACATGTGCGCGCCAGCACCGTATTCACCACGCATACGCCTGTGCCCGCCGGCCACGATCGCTACAACGCCGATGAAGTGGCCGACTTGTTGTCGAGTTGTTGGAAGCGTGCGGGTCTGGCGCGCCGCGCGTTTCTTGAAATGGGTTTGGAACAACCCAACGACCCCAAGGCCACATTCTGCATGACCGTGTTGGCGCTTCGCACGGCGCAACATGTGAATGGTGTCGCCGCCTTGCACGGACGAGTGAGCCGCGAAATGTGGCAAAATATTTTTGGCGTCAACGACGCCGCGCTTGTTCCAATTGGTCATGTCACCAACGGCGTGCACGCGCGCACCTGGCTGGCGCCCGAAGCCGAAACATTTTGGAAACAGAACATTGGCCTAGATCTTGATCGCGTTGAAACAGGCGATGATCCGTGGGCCAAAGTTGAAACCGTGCAACCATCGGCGCTGTGGAACCTGCGAAATACCCTGCGAAATCGCTTAGTTCACTTTGTGCGTGAGCGCCTTGTCATGCAAGCCATGCGACGCGGCGACGCGCCAGATTCTTCAATGCGCGCGCTTGCCGCGTTCAATCCAGACGCGCTCACGATTGGTTTCGCGCGCCGCTTTGCAACGTACAAACGCGCGCCACTTATTTTCCGCAACGCCGATCGCTTGCGCGCCATTCTTGGCGACAGCAAACGCCCCGTGCAAATTGTGTTCGCAGGCAAAGCACATCCGCGTGACAAGGACGGTCAGGCTTACGCCGCCGAAGTGCATCACTGGGCGCGCGAGTCCGGCTTTGAGGGCCGCGTGGTTCTGCTAGAGGAATACGACATGCATGTTGGCCGCATGCTGGTGAGCGGTTGCGATGTGTGGCTGAACAATCCCATGCGTCCATATGAGGCCAGCGGAACAAGCGGCATGAAGCCGCCCATGCATGGCGGAATTAATCTAAGCATTCTTGATGGTTGGTGGCCTGAGTCTTACGACGGCACCAACGGTTGGGCCATTGGTGATGGTCGCGAAGGCACCGACCGCGAGGCGCAGGACCACATTGATTCAGAAAGTTTGTACGAGCTTCTAGAAAAAGAAGTGGTTCCAGATTTCTTCGATCGCGACGCGGACAACGTTCCGCAACGCTGGATGAAGCGCAGCATTCGCAGCGCCGCGACCGTGCCCAGCCGTTTCAACACGCACCGCATGGTGGCTGAATATTTGGAGAAGGCCTATGTGCCCGCGCTTGCAAGTCTGAAAATAAAATAAACAAGGCGGGCTTGTTCGTGTGGCCCAAATCTGAACTGCCTGACATTGTGCGCCATTGCCAATGTCGCATTCAAATGAAGAGCACATCCAACTAGTTTCTAGCAGAAGCAAGCCAACATCAGCCGAAGTGAATTCACCATCGCCATCAAGATCACCAGCGCCTGGACCGCCAATATCCAATAGCTGAATTCCAAGATCGCCCGAATCAACGATGCAAATTCCATCCAGATCCGCGGGATTGCCTTGCACGGCGCCATCTTGGCTGTACACCACGAATGAATATGCGCCAACATTCAACACGGCGCTTTGCGATAGGCCGTCGTATGAATTTCCGTTGGCATCAACATCAACGCAGAGCGTGTTGGCGTAATCGTTGGCGTCAAAGTATCCGTCCTCTAGAAATTCTTGGCCCATGAATAACATGGGAATGCCGGGGCTGAACATAATCACTGCGGCGCCAAGGGTGCTGCGTTTACGCGCGTACCAATTTCCGGGAGCGGCCGGACTAATGGCAGAAGGCGCGCGGGTTTTCCCATTCGCCACTTCGTCGTGGCTTTCGGTGTAGATGACGCGCTGCGTGTGCGAGCCATTGTAATTCTGAAGAATGTCGTCCCGGATCGTGGCCATGC
>CAIWNO010000397.1 GCA_903914045.1 uncultured bacterium
AAGCCCTTGGTCAATGGGCAATCCGTACAAACCAGATCCCCACGCACGACCTCCAAGAATGCTGGCGCGAATCCAGCGTTGCAATACATCATCCATGGCCGCGACGTCTGGTGGTTGCAACATCACGGCGCACGATTGAACATCAAGCGAATGCGTTGACGAAACATGCGTGGGCGTCTTTTGTTTTTGGACGTCGCCGTCAAATTGATTGGCAAATACTCCCGCCGTGCTTTCAAAGCGCGCGAAATCAATTGAAGAAAATCCCGCGGTTTGTGGCGTAATTCCCTTGCCAACGGCCCACTTGCGACTACGTGACCACTGTCCAAACACTGACGCTACTTTGCCGCGCTTGAGCAAGTCGCCAATCTTGGGGTCTTCAATCCGCGTGAACACCGCTTGGCGCAATAATTTCCAGGCGCGCGGCGTTGGCGCAGGCCAATCCAATAAGGGCAACTCGTGTTCAACCGCGTTGGTTAGCGTGCGCAACAGTTGCCGTAATTTTTCGCCGCGCATATTCGCCAAGTTCGACTGCAGGAGCGACGTGATCAACCACGCCAAACCTTGGTAGCGCGTGGCGGGCGAGATATTTTTTTTACAAAGCCATCCATCAAGCGCCGCTTCCACCATGGACACCTCGGCATCGGTGGCAATCACATGGCCCTGCAACTTCACCAGCATGGGCGCTGATGCCGGCAACAATTCACTCATGCGCCGAACATCGGCACGGTGCGTCTGCAACGGCGCGCCCTTGGAAGCAAGCACACTGCCGCACGCGAAACTAATTCCAACATGTGTGTCGCGCGTGTTGGGAGAAAGCATGAATGGGAAAAACTGGCACGCGAGTGGCTTGGCCTCCAATCCAAATTCCGCATGCACTTTGCACAAGCCGTTATCGCCCAAAAACACGCAGGCTCCATCGTCTGTTTGTTTCAACCATGAATGACCGCGAAACTTCACCACATACTCTTGCCCAAGCCGCTCTTTCCAGCCTTGTTCATGCAACTTTTGCACATCCGCGTCGGTCAATTGCACCGTGAAGTCGCGGCAGCAAGAGCCACAACCGTGGCACGAATATTTTTGCGCGGGCAATTCAGGAATATAAATCGGAAGCCTCATTGCGTTGGCGCTCCAACCAACGCGCGCAACTCACGCGCCAACAAACGCGTGGCGTGTCCACGGTGGCTCACTTTATTTTTTTCATCAGCCGACAATTGAGCGCTGGTGACATTTTTGTCACCCACAAGAAAATACGCATCGTATCCAAAGCCACCGCCGCCCATGGGCGCATCCGCGATCGCGCCTTCGCATGCGCCGCGCGTCTGCGCGATCACTGTCCCATCCGCATCCGCCAAGCACATGAAGCACACAAAACGCGCGGCTCGATCGCCCCGCTTCACGTTGCACATGGCCGCCATCAATTTGTCATTGTTGCGCGCGTCGCGCTGCTCGCGCGTTCCCTGCTCGCCCGCCCAAATGGCGCTGTCCACTCCAGGCGCTCCATCAAGCGCGTCCACTTGCAAACCGGAATCATCGGCAAGCACCATGTGATGCGTCAACGCCGCGTACGCCACCGCTTTCATGCGCGCGTTCTCTTGAAATGTTCGCGCCGTCTCCGCAGGCTCCGCGAAGGGCCCGCCAACATCCGACAGCGAAAGAAATCGCACCCATCCGCCCAGACCTTCTTGTGCAAAAATAGCCGAAATTTCCTGCACTTTGTGCGGATTTCCACTGGCCACCACAATGTCGATCGGCGCGCGCTTCACGTTTGCAACACGCCAGTGCGCAACTCGCCAGTCACGGGCACATTGGCCGCCAGCGCCAAAGCGAATGCAAGTTCTTGTCTGGTGTCCTGCGGTTGAATAATGCGATCCACCCAACCGCGACTGGCCGCGTAACGAATGTCTTGCTGCTG
>CAIWNO010000398.1 GCA_903914045.1 uncultured bacterium
CAAACCAGGCAACTTCTCAATCGGTTGATGTGTTGGACCGTCTTCGCCAACTCCAATTTAATCATGCGTGAACACATATGTCACGGGCATGTCCATGAACGCGCTTAAGCGCATGGATCCGCGCATGTAATCCGTGAAGATCATGAAGCCGCTGCCAAATGGTCGCAGACCACTTAATGCAAGGCCGTTGCAAATTCCGCCCATGGCGTGCTCGCGAATTCCAAAATGCAAATTGCGTCCTCCATAACTTCCCGGCTGAAAACTTCCAGCGTTGCCATCAATGCCGGTCTTGGTGCTTGGCGTTAAATCCGCGGAGCCGCCAATCATCCATGGAACTTTTTTCGCAATCGCATTCAACACTTTGCCACCAGAAATGCGGCTGGCCATGCCTTTCGCGTCCGCGGGAAATACTGGAATTTCAGAATCCCAACCCGCGGGTAATTCATGTTTCCACATTTGTTGCAACTGCGCGGCCAACTCTGGAAATTGTTTGGTGTAATTGGCAAACATGGTCTTCCACGCGGCGTTCGCGTCTTTTCCATGCTTGCCCACGCCATCGCTAAAGCGCTGCATCACGCCGTCTGGCACCAAAAACTTGGCGTCCTCTGGCCAGCCATACAACTTCTTCGCCTTGCGAATTAAATCCTCGCCAAGCGGCTCGCCGTGCGCGGCGCTGGTGTCTTGTCGCTCGCTGCCAAAACCAATGTGGCTGTCAACAACAATCAAAGTTGGTCGTCCCTTTGTCTGGCCAGCCACACCAAGCGTGCGCACCATCGCGTCCACATCATTGGCGTCGCCAACACGCAACACGTTCCAACCGTATCCCAAATATCGAGTGCTTGGATCATCGCTGTACGCAAGATCCGTTTTGCCTTCAATGGTGATGTGATTGTTGTCGTAAATCCAAACCAAATTATCTAATTGCAAATGGCCCGCGATACTGCCAGCTTCGCCACTCACGCCTTCCATCATGCAGCCGTCACCACAAATCGCGTAGGTGCGGAAATTAAAAATCTCAAAGCCAGGGCGATTGAATGTTGCGGCCAACCACTTCTCCGCCATGGCCATGCCAACCGAATTCGCCAAGCCTTGACCAAGCGGACCCGTGGTTGTTTCCAAACCACTTGTCCAACCATGCTCAGGGTGTCCAGGACACAAACTGTCCAATTGTCGAAACGCCTTGATGGCCTCAATGGGAACCGCGGGTTTGCCCGTCAGTTTGCCGCTCTTGTCCACTTCTTGCGTGCGCGACAAATGCAGCAAACTGTAAATCAACATGCATGCGTGACCGTTGCTCAACACAAAGCGATCGCGATTGGGCCACAACGGATCTGCAGGATCAAACTTTAAAACATTTTGCCACAGCGCGTACCCAACAGGTGCCAACGCCATTGGCGTTCCAGGGTGACCACTGTTGGCGGCCTGCACTGCGTCCATTGAAAGCGTGCGAATGGTGTTAATGGCAAGCGCGTCAATCATTGGCACATCGCCAGGAGTTCCCGCAAAAGTGGCTGATGCGGTGGTTGATGCGGTGGTTGCTGCGGCGATGGTCATGGATAAATTCCTTGTAAAGTTTGAGGACTTTCAAGAATAGCGGCGAACTCATTTTTTTTCATCTTGAATCTATTTTTGTGACTCAAGCGTATTCGGACACGCCACGGCTACTACCATCTACACAGCAAGGAATAATGATGAACACACCATTCACACACTCATTTCACAAAGCCATAGTGACTTCTATGCTTTTTTTTGGATTCACCACACTGACCAGCATGGCGCAAACCACGCCGAACACGCAACCGCCAACCACTGCGGCTAAGCCAACCGCCGCGCCTGTGCAAACAACATCCGCGCCCGCAGTTGCTACTCAAAATCCAAACGCGCCAGTTCGCATTGCGCCAGCGCAGCAACCAGTCAATGGACAAGTTGGAAACAATCCACTGAATACCAATGAATCTGTTCCTACCAACCAACTTCAAAATCAAACCATTCAGCAACCCATGAATGGCCAAGTTGGAACCAATCCAAAAAACTTCGATCGATCCATACCCACAAGCCAGTTGCACAATATTCAAAATACAGCACCCACAACCCAAACCGGAAATGCAACTCCTGCGGGCACTGGGTACAACACTTCTGGCGGAATTGTAAATTCCACCGCGCTGCAAAGCGATGCGGCAACCGAAGTGCATTATCACTATCACTATGGCAGTGCCGGGCAACCGATTGGAACTGCTCCAGCTGGATACGCGAAAGCAACATACGAAAATCCAGACAAACTCGATCAATCCCCCCAGGGTGCGAACATGCAGAGCTCATCGTCAGGTGAAAATAGTGAGTACAAATCTGCACTCAATAATGATGAAGGCGGCATGTACCAATACCAAACCAACAACTGGAATCCAAATTCCCGCGTGAATAACGGAGGTGGCGCGGGAACTGCAGCCACCTGGAATCCATACATGGCCGATGGCTCCGGCATGCTCACCTACGGCGGCGGTGGCGGCAGCGGTATTGAAGGATTCAACGACTAAATATCAATTCCAATTTCATTCTGAATTCGCTTGAGTTGCTTGCATATTTATATTGGAAACTTCAGTTCATGCACTCATAACTGCGTTGTCAGCGCCCCATGCATATTTGATTGATTCGCCACAGTTTTTGCTTGTTTCAGCGGTTACCATCTACACAGCAAAGGAATCATTATGAATGCACCATTCACTTACTCGTTTCACAAAGCCATTGTCAATTTTATGCTTGTCTTTGGATTCACCGCACTGACCGTGATGGCGCAAACCACGCCGAACACGCAACCGCCAACCGCCGCGCCCGCGCAAGCCCCCTCTCGGCCAGCCGTCGCCACTCAAAATCCAAACGCGCCGGTTCGCATTGCTCCAGCGCAACAACCAGTCAATGGGCAAGCTGGTACCAACCAACAAAATTCCGATCGATCTGTGCCCACTAGTCAATTGATGAACAATCAAAATTCGGTGGCGCCAACCCAAACAGAAAATACAAATCCTGCGGGCGGGGGCTACAACAATGCTGGTGGCATTGTGAATTCAGCCCCACTGCAAAATGACAGCGTAAATCACGTCCACTACCACTATCACTATGACAACCAAGGCGGCTCTGTTGGAAACACAACTGCTGGCTACGCGCCAACAACCTACGCTACTCCGTCCACGGTGCCGGTCACGGTGCCAGCCAAGAGCAACTCAATGATGCAACCCGCTTACGGATCAGCAAATCCTGCCCCAATGAATGTGGATGCTGGCAACATGTATGTCAACAATCCAAACTCGCGGGTTGGCGGAGGCGGTGTTCCAACAACATGGAATCCATTTCTTAACAATGGCTCAGGCATGCTGACCTACGGCGGCGGTGGTGGTAGCGGCGTGCAGGGTTTCAACGACTAATTCGAATTCAAATCACTTTCAATCTGGTTTTCACAGCGCATCAATCATTTTGAATTCAACTGTGAGGATTCAGCCGAGTTACCCGTCGGCCAATTCACAAGCTTTGCGATCAGAATGGCTGGATACAGCACGCCAATGATTCCCTCAATCAAAGCCGTGCTGCGCGCGCGGGCGGACATTGGAACTAAATCACCGTATCCAATCGTGGTGAGCGTTGAAAAACTAAAATAAAGAAAATCATGCCAAGCGAATACTTGTGATGGCAACGCACCATTCACATTTGATTGGTAAGCCCCCGGGGCTTGTTCACTGATGCGATGGTGAATGACACTAAACACAATTCCAATCAGCAGGTACACAGAAATGCCACCATAGATTCGATCGGGCTGCATTGCCTCTTTTCGAAACACCGCGAACGCAACCAGAATTGTGGAATACGAGTAATAAGTCACCACGAATAATCCAGGCCATCCAATTAAAGCGTTGGATATTTCCAAGTGATTGATTGAGTAGGCGCCATAGATAAATATACCCAACGCCGCAAAGGTAATAACAATTCCCGTCACTCCCGCCAATGAAACAACCCCGATCGCCGGCAGAAGCGTGAACACTGCAAGGCCCCAAATCGTGGCATGGGTGTCTTGGGTCACCATAAATGGATAGGCCCAAAGCAATACCACCAATGCAATAAACAAAGGAAGGCAACGATTTCGAAGCCAACGCATGGGATTGAGAACATCCTCAATTTTATTCTTCCGATTGCGAACCGTCTTGTGGCTTGGTTGCGTCGGCGGTTGAAATTCGTGAGTCATATCAGCAGTATCGACGGCATTGACTGGCAATGCAAATGAAATCAATTTTTCAAACGCAATTTAAAATGCGAGTGAACTAAAAACCAACGACGTATTTCAAATCACTTTGTAAGCGCAGAGCTGTTGAAACCTGCAAAGCCAATCATTCAACATCGTCAAATTCTTCTCAGGAGAGATGGCATAGAGGAATCACACTTCCTCGTAATCCAAATCAAGCGCAAATGGCTCTGCAAGACGCCAAACCGCAATCAAACCAAGCGCTACCACCACGGTCGCAACCATGGCCGCCGCGCCAATCATGCCAGCTCCAGGCGTTAGAAATTCCCAAGCCGTCACCATGATCACCGCGGCGCCGCGCACTAAATTGGGCGCCACGGTGGCGGTCGTGGCGCGTAAATTTGTGCCAAACGATTCGCCCGCGATGGTGACAAACACCGCCCAATATCCTGTGGCAATTCCGGCGGCGAATGTCCATGAATAAAATGCGAATGCGCTGAGACCACCAAAAGTCAAAAGCCCCGCGATTGCAATGGCCAGCACAATTATAAAAATCGACACCGCGGCCCTGCGGCTTTGCAACCATTGACTCAATGAACTACTGAGTAAATCACCGATCGCAGCGCCGGCATACCCGCACATGATCACCGTGGGTGGCCGCACCGGTTCACTTAGTCCAAGGCCACGCGCCAATTCAGGCGCGAACACAAAAATAATTCCACCCACAAACCAAATGGGCGTGCCTAGCAACACCACGCACGCAAAACGGCGCAAGCGCTGCAGTGGAAAGAACAACATGCGCGGATCGCCACGCTTCTTGTTTCGCTGCGCGGTGCGCGAATATATTCCGCTTTCCACCACGCCCAAACGCAACGCCAAAAGAACGAAGCCCATCACACCACCAATGATGTACGCGTGACGCCACGCAAAATTTGCGCCAACCACGCTCGCCACAATCGGACCAAACATTCCCGCGAATGCGATGATCATTGTGCCCCAGCCCCGATGTTTTTTTCCAAGCAATTCACTCACCAAAGTCACGCCCGCTCCCAGTTCGCCAGCCAAGCCAAAGCCCGCCACAAATCTCAGCGCCGCGTACATGGGAACGCTGCCAACAAATCCAGTCAACACATTCGCCGTGGAATACAGCGCAATCGAACCAAACAATGTCGTCAATCGGCCGCGGCGATCGCCCAACATTCCCCAGGCGAATCCCCCAAGCACCATGCCTAAAAGTTGCGCATTGAAAATGGCTACCCCCGCGCTGGTGATATCACCAGTTGCAAATCCAAATGTCACTTGAAATAAATGCCTTATGCGCTCCCAGCCTGTGATCGAAGTGCTTGGATCCGCTGGCAACAATCCCAACCCATTCGGGCCCAAACTCGCAACGCGCACAACGCTGAATATCACCAGGTCATAGAGGTCCACGAAGTAGCCAAGCGCAGCAACCGTCACGGCCAACCAAGGCGTTGCCCGCGCGGTCTTATCAACAATTGAAAAACTATTCGCGGATTGGGTCACTACAGAGTTGTACAACAAATTTGCAATTGATTTCAATGCGCGACAGTTTGGATACGCAAACAAAAACGCGCAATAAAAATACAAAACAAAAAAAGAACACCCCGACTCGAGATCGGGGTGTTCAAACAACCGGTATTCATTGCTGAATACCGGGTGAATTTCTTTTGAAATGAACGTTTGGACGCCTTGGTTCTAAGTTGCCTTAGAGATATCCGTCGCTATGGGTTA
>CAIWNO010000399.1 GCA_903914045.1 uncultured bacterium
GCCATTGGCGTGAACTCCGGTTCGCTGGCCATTGAAATTTCTTTGCGCGCGTTGGGCATTGGTCCTGGCGATGAGGTTCTGGTCAGCGCCTTCGCCTACAGCGCGAATGTGAATTCTGTTTTGCATATTGGAGCCACTCCAGTTTTTGTGGATGTGAATTCGCGCACCATGAACATGGATCCCGTGGCCGCCGAGGGCAAGGCCACGCCAAAGACGCGCGCCATGTTGGTGGCGGAAACATTTGGCAACCCAGCGGGCTTTCCCGATCTCATCGCATTGTGCTCGCGTCTAGAAATTCCAATGATTGAAAATGGAACCGAGGGACTTGGCTCCACATTCGGCGCGGATAATGTCGGACGCTTTGGCCGCATTGCGTGCTTTGGTTTTTTCGCCAGCCGTCCAATCACCACAGGTGAGGGCGGCATGATTGTCACGCACGACGATCATGTGGCCGCGGCATGTCGCGCCATGCGTCATCAGGGTCGCGTGGATCGAATTTCATTTCCTCATCAATCCATGGATCTGGGAACAAAAATGGAGCATCTCTACGACGGCTACGACGGCCGCCTTCCAGAAATGAACGCCGCGCTGGGACTGAGCCAGTTGCAGCGACTGGATCAAACCATCGCGCGGCGCGCCGAAGTGGCGCAAAGTTACACCCAGCGGCTTGGTGGAGAATCGGACATTTTGCTGCTGAATCCGCCGCAAGACTGCACAATGAGTTGGTCCAACTTCGTGGTCCGCCTGTCAGATCGCTTCACCAAAGATGACCGCGATCAAATTATTGATGGCATGCACCGCCTAGATATTGGCGCGGCGGATTGGTGGCCGTGCGCCGCGCTGCTGCCCCATGTGCGCAAGATCACCGGCCATCAAGCGGGCGATTTCCCATTGGCGGAGCGCCTAAGCCACAGAACCATCGCGCTGCCTTTTTACGAGACCATTTCCCAACGCGAAATAGACGATGTCTGTCAAACGCTCATCACACTCATTGGCAGAGTGGGCGCAAGCCGCGAAGAGAAAAAAGATATTGGCGGCTCATCAAGCACGCCACACTAAGTGAATGCGTGGCAAGTTGCACATCAGTCGCAACAACTAGTGCGCACGGAAAATGTTTGCGCCTCTATCAGCGGACACTCTCATCAACAACAACGCCAGCAATGTGGCGCGCTCTGACAAACTATCCAGCTCTATGAACTCATCGGTTCGATGAAGATTGCCACCGCGCACGCCCAATCCATCCAGGCACGGAACTCCCGCGGCCTGAATTAAATTTGCGTCGCTCACGCCGCCAGTCTTTCCGGTTGAAAGTTGCAAGCCCATGTCGTGTCCAACGGCCAGGGCCACATTCGCCAGAAATGAAACGTGCTCAGTGCAAGGTTTGGGCGGACGATTCAGAGCCATTTCCACGGTAATTCGCGGCAAATTCTGGGCGTCACCAGAAGCGATCGCGGCAATCGCGCCGCTTAGTTGCGCGCCTTCGCTGTCGTTGGAAAATCGAATATTGCCCCAGGCTCGCGCGTGATCAGCCACAATATTTGTGGCGTCGCCACCTTGCAGCGGACCAATATTGACAATGCGTTGCCGCGAGACATCGCTCAAAGCGGCCACGTTCACAATGCTGTGCGCTAGCGCGTTGACCGCGCTCACGCCATTCGCAAAATCGCGGCCTGAATGCGCGGCGCGACCAACTACATCAATCATAAATTGCCCGCTACCAGGACGCTCCACCACCAAGCCGCCATTGGGCAGCGCGGGCTCAACAATAAATCCTGCGTGGCATTCCTTGGCAATCTGCGCCAAGTGCGCCGCGGAGCGGAAACTTCCAGCCTCTTCGTCGGCGTTGATGAGACAAATCCAACTCACATTGGGCGAATGTTTTTCAAGCGCTTCCAATGCGGTCAGCGCCACTTCTAGTCCACCCTTCATGTCAGCCGCGCCTGGACCTGTGGCGCGCGTGTCATCAAGCCGTGACAGTTTTTGAAA
>CAIWNO010000400.1 GCA_903914045.1 uncultured bacterium
CGTGGTCCAGTACATCCACGCGTGTTGTTTGGCAAACCACACTTGCAGAATGGTTGCAATGACAAACAATGCAAGCAGCACCGCCGACGCGCCGCCGTATCCAAAGTCCAGCGTTTGAGAAATAAAGTCGCCCGCGGTTTCTCCAAGCGTGGTGGAGCTGACAACCAGCGCCCAGTACATGCCGTTTATGTGCGGCAGTTTTTTGGAAGTGTTTGGAGCAAGGGTTGGAGAATTTTTGGAGGGGTTCATGGATGTTGACCATAGTAGTAATGCGGACTATTGATCATGATGCAAACATGACCCGCCTGCAAGGAAATGTTGCGCAGAACTTCGCGCGCTTAGCGGCCCATTGCGCCGTGGCGCAGGATGGCGTCAAGTTGCTCCGCAGGAATTGGCCGTGAGTACAAATAGCCCTGCACAAAATCGCAACCAGCCTTGTCAAGTATTTCGTCTTGCAAGTGGTGCTCCACTCCCTCCCCAATCACTTGCAAGCCAAGTTTGTGCGCCATCACAATAATGGCTTCGCATAGGGCGGTATCGCGCACATCTTTTGAAAGAGAGTGGATGAACTGCTTGTCGATTTTTAAATACTCAATGTCAAACTTGGTCAAGTAGGCCAGCGAGGAATAGCCTGTTCCAAAATCGTCAATGGCAATTTGAATGTTGGCGTTGCGCAAGTTCGCCAGCATTTTCAACGAGTCCTCATCGGCGTTCAACAGAACGCCTTCGGTAACTTCAACCACCATGCACTTGCCTGGAATGTTGTGCGACTTCAAGTGCTCAATCCATTTTATTTGCGAAGCGGCGTTTTCCGCGCGAAACTGCACGGGCGAAGTATTCACGCATACTTGAAATCCATCGGGAAATAATTCATTCCAGCGACTCGCCCAACGCGCGGCCTCGTGAAATACCCAGTCGCCAATTTGCACAATCTGCCCAGATTTCTCGGCCAAATGAATGAATTCGCTGGGCATAATAATTCCGCGCGTGGGATGATCCCAGCGCACCAACGCCTCGGCCATGCGAATGTGGCCCGTAGCCATGTCCATCATGGGTTGATATTGCAGATGAAATTGATTTTCTTTAATAGCCGTGCGCAAATCGTTGATCATGTGTGAGTTTTCATCCGTCTCGGTTTTCATGCTTTGCGTGAAATGGCTGAATCGGTTGCGGCCTTGGTCCTTGGCCGCATACATGGCCAGGTCGGCGTTCACGACAAGTTCATCCACCTGTTCCTCCGCCCCAGAGGCGTCCGACGGATACACGGTTATGCCAAGGCTGGCCGACACATACACCACCGCCTCGCCAAGTTGAAACGGCTCGCCCAAGCGCTCAATTATTTTTTGCGCGACCAACTCCACATCTTTTGGATCCTTCACGCGTGAAAGAATGACCGTGAATTCGTCGCCACCCAAGCGAGCCACCGTGTCCGATGCACGCGTGCACGTACGGATGCGGTCCGCGGCCTGCTTCAAAAGCATATCGCCCACCGGGTGTCCATGCGTGTCGTTGATTTTCTTGAATTCGTCCAAGTCAAGCAACAACAGGGCCAGCGAAAGCTCCGCGCGATCGGCATGTTGAATTTCATCCTTCAGTTTCTCGCGGAACTTGTGTCGATTCGCCAGGCCCGTGAGAGGGTCATAGTTGGCGAGTCGATTATTCCTTTCGTCGACTTCCTTTTTCTGTTCGTCGGCTTGTTTCTTCACGGTGACGTCGCGGCCAATGCAAATCAAGCCAAGCGGCTTGCCATCAACCCCAAAGTAGGGCGCGCGCAACATTTCCATGCAGTGCTCGGTGCCATCTGGAAGCATGATCCACTCGTCTTGAACGTGCTTGTTGCCCGTGTCCAACACTTTGCGCTCCAAGGCGCGCAACACTTCGGCCTTGTCCGCGCTGATCAACTGCGCGTCTGACTTTCCAACAATTTCATTTACACTCCGGCCCATGATGCCCGCAAACACTTTGTTGCATACCCTGTACGTACCGTCCATGGATTTGGCGAAGAACAAATCTTCTGGAATTGAATTTGTGAAACTTTGCAACAGCGCCTGCTCGCTTTCCACTTTGGCGCGCAGCTGTGCTTTGACCGTCTCCAGTTCTTCGGAGTTCACTGTGA
>CAIWNO010000401.1 GCA_903914045.1 uncultured bacterium
AGCGACATGGAGCGCGTGCGCGACGAGCAAGTGAAATTGTTCCGCGCGGTGCGAACCTTGACCACGCGCGATGTTGTTCGCGGTCAATTTGATGGCTTCTTGAAGGAGCCCGGAGTTGCGGAGAACAGCCAGACTGAAACCTGGGGCGCAATTCGATTGATGATTGACAATTGGCGCTGGCAAGGCGTTCCAATTTTCATCCGTGCGGGAAAATGCATGCCGCTTTCAGCGACAGAGGTGCGTGTTGAATTTCATCGCCCACCCAATGTTGTTTTTCCAGAGGCGCCACCAGGACCGCATAATTTTGTGCGCTTCTTGTTCACGCCGCGCATTGAGATTGGCATCAACATGCAGGCCAAGATTGATGGCGAAGTCATGGGCGGAATGCCCATTGAATTGATGGCCGTTGACGCGCAACCCGACGAAATGACGCCCTACGAGCGACTTATTGGTGACGCCATTCGCGGCGACCAAGCGTTGTTCGCGCGCCAAGATGTGGTTGAGGAAGGCTGGCGCATTGTTGAAAATATCCTTGACAACGCTGTGCCCGTGATGAAGTACAAGCCAGGAACATGGGGACCAGAACCAGCCAATGAAATCTTAATGCCCGCGGGCGGCTGGCATTCGCCGCAACTTTCAGAGGAAGTCAAGAACGGTTAATGTGACATGTCCGTGCATTTGAAATGTCTCCAAAATCACTTGATTTGTTTCAATGCAAAATGGCGCTTGAATGCATTCAACGCATGGGTGACGGGATCGTGGCGGAACAGCAGACGCAGCGGACTTAAAATCCGCAGTCAAGAAATTGACGTGTGGGTGCAACTCCCACCGGTCCCACTTGCTTGAGTTACTTTCAATGGATGGACAATATTTTTCTAAATGGGAATCATTTGCTAACATTTGATTTCTATGAGCGAATTCCAAAATCATAATCGCTCTAGTTCCAAACAACCGTTGGATAGACCGCTTTTGCTGTTGGTTACAAATGAATCTTGGGCTTCTGACCTACTTCGCACATCCGTGACATCGGATATCGCCCAACTGGAAATTATTCGGCGCGACGATCACAGTTTTCAGCGCATACTGAGAGACGCGCCTTCGGTGATTGCCGTTGAATTAACGGGACCTGGCGCGCAAGGCTTTGATTTATTGCGCGAGCTTGCCGCCCACGAGGACACTACGGATATTCCATGCATTGCCATGGCCACCTTGCCTGATCCACTTATTCGTGCGGCGGCCTTCAAGGAAAGCGCCGAGGAATTTATGTCGCGCCTCAGCGAACCAGATGAAGTTCGAATGCGGGTGAACACGCTTGCGAAATTGGGAATGGCGAAATTACAGGCGCGCATTGCGGATTCGCAAATTAGCGCTTTACAAAAGCGCCTTGATGATCGAGTGCATTTGCTCACAGACAGCGAAAGCAAGGTGAAGTATTTAGAAAAATCACTTGGGACTGACACCAAATTGCTTCGCAACCGCGTTGATGGCTTGGTGAACATTGGCATTAAATTGCACGAGGTGCAAGACATTGATTTGTTAATGGATCTCATTTTAAGCGAGGCGCGCAATTTGATTGGCGCCGACGCAGGCACGGTGTATTTTCTAGAAAAGAAAAAGCTGCGATTTGCCTATATGCAAAATGACACCATGAAAAGACGCCGCGGTGATATGGGAGCAACCCTGTCAATGCCTACCAGCGAAAATTCAATCGCTGGGTGGGTTGGCGTGAGCGGAGAAAGTTTGAACATTGCCAACGCCTATGCGTTGGAGCCGGGTTGCCCATATCAATTTGACTCATCTTTCGACAGCATGACTGGTTACAAAACACAAAGCGTGCTGGCCTTGCCACTACGAACAAGTTCGAAACGCACCGTGGGCGTGTTGCAGTTAATCAACGCCACTGATAGCGACGGCCGCGCGCGCCCGCGATTTACCGAAGAGGATCAAGCGCTTCTTTCGCACTTTGCCAGCATGGCTACGGTGGCGATTGAGCGCAGTCAATTAACTGAGATCAATATCAAGCGCATGTTGAGCATGATGGAGATGCGCGACCCCATTGAAACTGGTCCCCATAATTCGCGTGTCGTTGGAATTTCAGTGATTTTATATGAGGAATATGCTCGATGTCAGGGTTGGGATGGACCCGATATTGAACGTAAACGCGCTCGCTTGCGCGTTGCTGCAAGCCTTCACGATGTTGGCAAGGTCGCAGTG
>CAIWNO010000402.1 GCA_903914045.1 uncultured bacterium
AAAGGCGAACATGCTTTCGGTGCGTCCAAAGGTTTGAACCTCATCGTCCCACACTGGAATGCCCGCGGCCTTGCACGCCTGCATGAGCGCAACAAAAAATTCCCGCGGCGCCACATTGAAGCCGCCCTCGCCCTGCACAAGTTCAAACACAAAGCACGAGTGTTGACCGGGATAGCGGCGAATGCACTCTTGCAAATGCCACAGCGCCATGTCGGTGCTGCGCTCGCCCAAGTCGGGATTGTAAAACGGAATGTAATCCACCAAAATATTTTGCGTGAGTCCTTGGCGATATCCAGGCTCGTCGCCAATTTGGCTCATGGCCACGCTGCGGCCCATGAAGCAATCGCTGAAGGCGAGCACGCGCGGCGCGCCTTGGCGTTTTTGCTGGCACACTTTCAGCGCGGCCTCGTTGGCCATGCAACCGGAATTGGTCACAAAACAATGCGCCAAAGCGCTGGCGCGCGAAGCCTCTTTGATCAGCAATTCCGCGAACGCAATGCTGTCCGCATTAAATTGCAAATTGCCTTCCATCACCACATCGGCCAGCGCGGCCTGCAAGCACGCGCGCGTCACCTCGGCGTCGCCACGTCCAAACATGTGCACGCCAATGCCATTGATCATGTCCCACTTCACGCTGCCATCGATTAATTCCACCAGCGCGCCACGACCGCGACCGCTACCGATGTAGGGGAAATATCCGCCGCGCGAGCGCACTACTTTGGCGCGCTCCATCCAAGCGTGCAATAGTTCGCCACCAGCCTGCGTGGCTGGCTTGGCGCCCGTCAACTCTTGCGCCGACGTCTGCATCTGATTTAAAATTTCATCGATGGCGCCGCGCACGTTGGCATTCTTTGCCAGCGGCGACAACAACTGCTCGTGCATTTCGTGGTGGCCGTGCGCGTGGACGGCTTCGTGCGTCGTCGTGCCAACATTCGCAGTCGGGTTCACAGGCGTCATTGCATAATCCTAGCGAATGATATTTTCTTGTTGCGATTTTTTTTGCTCCTGTGCAATCCGAGCGGGAACCCACGCAAAATGCTCTTTCGTCAACACTTTCTCGCCACTCCATCTATACGCCATCAAGCGGCCACCGCGCGCCACGGAATAATCCACGCACGCAACATTGGGTGCCAACGGCTGCGGCTCATCGGTGGCTGGAATCCAGTAATGGCCAATGAATACCGGCGGCTCATCCGCGCCGTATCGCTGCGTGGCGCTTGCAACACCAATTGGAAGCGCGTCCGCGCACACCCCTTCGCGCTTTGGAAAACACAAGTCGGCGTAGGTCCGCGCTTGCCCATCGCCAAACCACTTTGCGCGAATCACCTTGCGCGCAAAGCCTTCCGGGTCCGCAAGCGTATGCCCATGTGGCAAGTCAATTTCTGGACCTTTCAAAATGCACTCCGTGGCGTCCGACAGCGGCGTGCCCCACACGTGCGTGGCACGGATAATTTCATCCGTGGCGGTCCAGGAATTTCCAAACGCATTCGCAAGCACTTGTATTTGCGAGGCGTCCCAACACGCATGCACGCAGCGCAACCCTTCCAAGTCAAGCCACCATGGAATGCCACGAAACCAATTCAACCACTCGGTCAACTCCGTTGCGGAAAGTTGCTCCAACGTTGCCTTGTGAATACGCAGATTTTTTTCCGTGTGCGCGCGGCACCATTGATGCATGACATCCGCTGAATTTTTCTGGTCGCGTGCGTTGTGAACGGGAGGCGCGTTGCTGCTTGAATGACCCGCAGCATTTCCAGTTGGATTCCCAGTTGCATTCCCAGTTGCATGACCAACTGCGCGATTGGAAGAATCATCGCTCACCTTTGGCGCCACGCGCAACGTGGCCCACGCCATGGCGTTCAATTCATGATTGCCAATCACGGCAAGCGCGCTCTTGCCTTGCACCATTGACCGCACAACTTCCAGAGTTTGTCGAATTTGCGGGCCGCGATCAATCCAATCACCAAGAAAAATTGCGGTGCGAGTGGCGTGGCGATACACGCCGGAATTCTTGGCGTAGCCCAATAGCTGCAGCAAATCTTCCAGTTCGTCGGCATGTCCATGCACATCGCCAATCACATCAAACATGGATTGCTCCACTTCGTTTGCGCAT
>CAIWNO010000403.1 GCA_903914045.1 uncultured bacterium
AGTCCGTGTTGAAAGCATGAAAGAGCTTTATACATTCGCCAATTATTTGCCAGGAATGATCTATCAGTTTTGCCTTCGGGCGGATGGTAGTTTTTATTTACCGTTTGTAAGCGAATCATGCCAAGACCTTTATCAACTCACTCCCGCAGAAATTAAATCAAATCCATCCTTGTTGTTCGACTGCCTTATTGCGGATCCGGATCCCGCGCAAAACATTTGGAATTCTGTTCATAAATCCGCCAAGGAAATGACGCCCTGGAATCATGAATATAAAATTCAATTACCTGATGGATCGCAACGCTGGCTACATGGCCATTCACTGCCCCGCAAGGAAGCCGATGGATCAATTCTGTGGCATGGCCTTGTTACAGATATCACCGAGCGAAAAAATTTGCAGGACGAAATTAATCAACTCGCTTTTTACGACACGCTTACCGGTTTGGCAAACCGCAGGTTACTGCGTGATCGATTAAGTCAAGCGCTTCTCATGAGTGAGCGAACCAAAAAATATGGCGCCATTCTGTTTATTGATTTGGATAAATTTAAGCCCCTAAATGATCAACATGGTCATTTGGCGGGTGACGAGTTGTTGATACAAATTGCAAATCAACTGAAAACATGTGTCCGGGTGACGGACTCAATCGCGCGCTATGGCGGTGATGAGTTTGTCATTTTAATGAATGCACTGAGCGCGGATAAGGCGGAGTCTAATTTACAGGCCCTACATGTCGCGGAAAAAATTCAGGCCGTGCTCAATCAAACCTTCTCGCTAAGCGTGAAACATGATGGGCTACCCACCCAGCATTTTGAACACGCCTCTTCGGCCAGCATTGGCTTGACGCTCTTTCTAGGAACCCAATTTGATCAAGCGGCCATTCTTAAAATGGCGGATACAGCCATGTATGAAGCCAAAAGACAGGGCACGGGTAAAACTTCTTTATATATGCCCAGGCACGAATAAAGAAATTCAAATAACCCCAATGACTACGAAGAGTTTGGCAAAGTTTGCATATTTATTTTTGTGTAGCAAGCGCTTGCCCAACACTTCCACAGAAAATATGTATGGAAAAAAATGTACCCAATTTTTGTAACCCAACTAAACAAGCGCTTGTTTCAACACACTGGCGCAGCAAGTTGATCTTGAATCCACTTCACGGCCAACTCGGCGGGCGCGGGCCGTGCCCAGAAATATCCCTGACCATATCGGCAACCCATTGCGCGCAACCGCTCGGCTTGCTCGGGGGTTTCAATGCCTTCGGCCGTCGCGCTCATTCCACACGCGGTCGCCATTTGCAACGCGGCGTCAAAGAGTGCAACGCCGCGGTCGCCATCGTTTAAACGAGAAGTGAAACTTCGATCAATCTTCAAGTGATGAAATGGAAATTGTTGAAGAGTCTTAAGCGACGCGTAGCCAGTTCCAAAGTCATCTAACGCAAGGCGAAAGCCATGTTCCTTGAGTTCATACAACGAAGTCAGTGCTGGACCTTCCGCGTCAAGCCACTGGCTTTCTGTCACCTCTATGCAAATTCGATTGGTCGACACGCCAAGCTCGCTGGCAATTTTTGCCGCTGATACCGCAAATCCATCGCGCATAAGTTGGCGCATAGAAACATTGATGTTGGCTGTCATGCCCCCAAGCGGGCCGTTCATATCCGACAGCACCTTGCACGTCGAGCGAAGCACGCTTAAACCAAGCGCGTCAATAAGCGAGCTCTCCTCTGCGATTGGAATGAATACAGAGGGCGCAATGGCTTCAGCCGTGGAGCCAACAAGACGCGCGAGACTTTCAAACCCAATAGGACGACCCGTGGCCAATTCAACAATCGGTTGCAAATAAATTGTGACCCGTTGATTCACAATTGCGTCGGTTAAAATTCTCGCCACGCGCCTGCGTTCGTCGGCCAACTTACGTTCATCTGGTCCATACGCAATCCAACGATCACCGCCGCGCTCCTTGGCTGCCAGGCACGCTTGTTGAACTTGGTGAAATGCGTCGTCAAATTCCGTGGCTTGCGGATCCCAATGAACAATGCCGGCGGAAACCGAAAGACGAATACGCGTGTCCGCCACATCGATTGGCTGCTTGAAAACAGAAATCACTTTTTGAAATTGCTCGTTCATGGAATCGCCCTGCTTTGGCGTGATCAGAATAAATTGATCGCCGCCCAAACGAACGACTAGGTCGTTTCCAGTGGCAAGTTTGCCAATACGTGTGGCGGTTTCTTTCAACAACATGTCCGCAATGGATCTCCCAAAATATTCATTATGAAGCTTGAAATGATCAATATCCAAAAGTGCAACCGTAAGTGGCGGCGTGCTTGGATCATTGGACCAACGCGCCACGGCGTTGTTGAGCAGTTGACGATTCCCCAATCCCGTGAGCTGATCATGCGTTGATAAATGTTCACGATCAGCATCGACTCGGTGGCGCTCAATGGCGATCGCCGCAAGATGAACAAAGTGATCCACCAATGACAAATCATCGACGCTCGGTTTGCGGCAATCGCCGTAATACATTCCAAACACGCCAATTAATTTGCCTTTGGCGGAAAGAATTGGCGTTGACCACGCGGACTGAATTCCATATTGCACGGCAAACTCGCGAAAGGGTGTCCACAAAGGATCAATGCGAACATCCTCGCATATCACTCGGTCTTTGCGATAGGCCGCTGTTCCACAACTGCCCGTGACAGGTCCAGGCTCCATGCCATCAATCGCATCTTGAAACGTTGAGGGCAAGCGGCCATATCCGCCCTTGCGCAATACTTGTGTGGGTTCATCAAACACCAAGATCGAAGCCATCATGCTTGGCATGGATATTTCTGAAAATTTGCAAATGGCGGTAAGTGATTCTGCAATCGGCGCATCGCGAGCAACTAATTCTAAAACTTGTTGTTGCGCGAAAAGTAATTGCTTTGGAACAAGATTGGTGAACAGCTTTGGGTTTGACATACGACACAGGCTATGCGAGCGATAGGCGCGGTCAAAACGATTCGCACAGAAAATAAGGAATTTTGCACTGTTTTTTACACGTTGCAAATAATGAACAAAAATAGTGGGATTCGTGACTATAAATCTCCGGGGCATTCACTTAGCAATCAGCGAGCGGCTAGTCATATCCACGGGTTGCGCAAGGCGACTATGCCAATCTTCGTCTGAAACTAAACCCAAAGAAGGAGAGCATTCCGGAAATAAGACAATGCAAAATGGTTGGACCTGGAACAACAACATACGCGGAGTGGATGTAGTAGTCGTTGTTCGCATAATGAACCATTGAATATTGATTTACTCCATCAGACTCATCCCAAACATGCGCGGTGGCAAAAGCCGCTGCAAAAACGCCAGAGCTTGTGTCTAAACCATGCCAAGGATCTTGCGGATCAACAAACGAAAGAGTGGCGTTGTCCGACTGGCTTACATAATGCAAATCATTTTTGTCTGTCCAGTTGAATCCTCCCAAAGAAACAGCGTGACCGATGGTGGCGTTGCTTCCAGGCGCGGGCGCCAGCAACAACTGCACGGTGGCGGAAGTCAAGAGGGCTCCATAGAGGTTTGTCAGCGAGGGCAAATTATATCTGTCTACAGAAAAACCAAAGAAGCCTTTGGATTGGAAGTAGCCCTGCATGCCCGAGACAATCCTTCCGGAGTCTGTTCCACCGGTAGGAGTAGTGTTCAAATAGGGTGAGCTAGATAACGTAACGGCA
>CAIWNO010000404.1 GCA_903914045.1 uncultured bacterium
CCGCCACCATTGGGACCGCAATGCAAATAGCCTTGCTCCGCGGTGCCTGGCATATTTTTACGCGCGGGAGTGACAGGAATTGTTCCCTTGCCTGGCGCCAACGCGCTAAAGATTGGATCCAAGCGCTTCACGCTTGCTTCTGGCCCGCCAATCATCTGGCAGTAGCCGCGATCAAGTCCCCACACGCCGCCGGAAGTTCCAACATCCACATAGTCAATACCAGACTTGGCCAATTCCTTGGCGCGGCGAATGTCGTCCTTGTAATAACTGTTGCCGCCATCAATCAGGGTGTCGCCCTTGGAAAGGTGCGGCGCAATTTTGGCGATGGTCTCGTCCACATACGCGGTTGGAATCATCATCCAAATACTGCGCGGCGCCGGAAGTTTGGCGATCATGTCCTCAATGCTGGTCGCGGCAATGGCGCCTTGCGCGGCCAAGGCCTTCACGGAATCAGCCGACACATCAAAGGCCACAATTTCATGTTTGGCCTTCATTAAACGAACCGACATGTTGGCACCCATACGACCCAGACCGATCATTCCCATTCGCATTGCGTGGCTCCTGAAAGTTGTTATTGCAAAGACTATGAATCGAAATGTAGGCGTCGCGTGACGACGATTCAATTTCAATTGACATTTTTATACATACACCCAAACGTAAGGTGCCAAGACTAACGATCGCCGCACTTTTGTGCGATCGCCGGTGATAGAGCTTGGACAATCCAGCGCGCCACGCTGGATTTCTCCGCAAATTCGTTGACGTGTCCCTGCGTCAGAACGCGTCCATCGCCCCACACAATTTGCGCGTCGGAGTGGGTGGAGTCCAATGTTTCCAACGAATTTGCAACAATGCAATCCACTTTTTTTGCCGCCAACTTTCGCCGCGCGCTTGCCAGCAAATCGTCCTTGGGTTCCAAGGCAAATCCAACCACAAACTGATTGTGTCTGCTTTGCAAATGGCCCACAATTTCAGCCACCGGCTCCAACTGCAACATAGGCGGCGTGGCGTCGCGCCGAATCTTTCCTTCAAGCGGTGCTCCCACAACTCGCCAATCCGCCACGGCCGCCGCCATGACCAACACGTCAAAGTTGGGCCATTCATTGTTTAATAACTTGCGTAAGTCGGCGGCGCTTTGGAACCGCGCGACATCATTCCACGAATTCATCTCAGGCAAAGAGCAAGGTCCTGCAAGAACTCGCACTTGAGCGTTCGTTTCTTTCGCGGCTTTTGCAATTTCAAATCCCATGCGGCCACTCGAACGGTTTCCAATAAATCGAACCTGATCAATTGGCTCATGGGTTGGTCCCAAGGTCACCAACCATCGAGTCGGCCGATCAGGTTTGCTCGTATTTGTGTTGCTCATGGGTTGCGACTTGGCGGATAGGTCTGCATACTACGACCCCTCTGTTGGATTGTCATGATTTCTGAAGTTCGTTCGTCTGAAGGAGATTCGCGTGGCTCGAAAGATTCGATTGAAACTTGGCGATATTTTATTGCAAGACAAAGTGGTCACCGCTGATCAAGTTGCCAAAGCTGTCGATGTAGCCAAGGGAACCGGCAAAAGAATCGGCGAGGCTTTTGTAGAAATTCAAGCGTGCACCCAGGAAGATGTGACCAAAGCCTTGGCCACTCAATTCGGCATGGAATTTTTCAATCTTGATCGAGTGGAAGACAGCAGTCAAATAAACATGTCACTTATTCCTATTGAAATTATTCGCAAGCACTTGGTGCTTCCAATTTCCAAAATAAACGGTCGCCTGAAAATTTTGGTGCATGACCCAATGGACTTGGAAATGTTGGATAATTTGCGACTTATTCTGGCCGCGCCATATGACACCGCCTTGGCAAGCAAGCGTCAAATGCAAAATTATTTGGAGGTTGGAAAAAAATCCGCTGTCGCTATTTCCAAAGATCCTCCCAAAGACGACAACCTTGAAAAACTAATCAACAAGGCGAATAAATCCCTCGATAAATCCGTCGACAAATCCGTCGATAAATCCGTCGACCGAGACGCTTCATCCGATTCGGCGCTTGTGCAGTTGGTCAATGGAATCATTATCAGTGGAGTGCGTGAACGAGCAAGTGATATTCATTTTGAACCATATAAAAATGAGGTCATGGTTCGCTTTCGAATTGACGGCGAGTGCGGAGAAAAAATTAAAATTCCAAAAACAAATCAAGCCGGTGTGCTTGCACGCTTAAAGTTAATGGCTGGCGTGAACATGTCGGAACGTCGCATTCCACAAGACGGCCGCATTAAAATGCCCGTTCCCAAGCTGGATGAAAAAGGCGAGCAAGTTTATGAAACTGTGTTGAAAGACAAGATTGAAACTCAGGTTCCAGTTATTGATCAAGTCGACTTCCGTGTCAGCACGTGCCCAGCCACCAATGGCGAAAGCGTGGTTCTTCGTATTTTGCGCCCAGACAGCGTGCGCATTGGTTTGCTCAACTTGGGCCTTGAACAGGATATGTTGGACACGTTCAACAAGGTCATTCGCAAACCCAACGGAATTTTCTTGGTCACTGGTCCAACCGGCAGCGGAAAAACCACCACGCTGTATTCGGCGCTCGCCGTGTTGAACCGCCCCGACAAAAAAATCATCACGGCCGAGGATCCAGTTGAATACAACTTCAAGGGCATCAACCAAGTCCAAGTGCGCGACCAAATTGGTTTGACCTTTCCCATTATTTTGAAATCCATGTTGCGCCAGGCGCCCAACATTATTCTGGTGGGTGAAATCCGCGATCGCGAAGTGGCCGACATTGCCATTCAGGCCGCTCTCACTGGACACTTAGTGTTTAGCACACTGCACACCAATGACGCGCCAAGCGCCATTACGCGCTTGGTGGACATGGGGGTCAAGCCGTTCCTTGTCGCAAGCAGTATTCAGGCCATCATGGGTCAGCGACTCGCCAGAATTTTGTGCGATAAATGCAAGAAACTCGATCCCGATCCCGATCCAAAAATACTCCGCCTGGTTGACATTGACGATTCTGAAAAACACAAGGTCATGATGCATGTTGGATGCGATGAATGTGGTGGAACAGGCTATCGCGGACGCCGCGGAATTTATGAAATGATGATTATGAACACCGAGATTCGCAATCTCGCTTTCGAGCGCGCGGGCATTTCCAAATTGCGCGCCGCCGCCATTCGATCAGGCATGCGCACATTGCTTGGCGACGGCAAACTGAAAGTGCTTCGCGGACGCACCACGCCACTTGAAATTTCCAAGTTCGCACAAATGTCAAGTTTCGACCCAACAACGGTCGGAACGTAATCCATCACTTGTGACTTATCTCAAAGGAGATCACCTTCATGTCAGGCGGAGAAACTAGTACTTCCAATCCAACATCTGGTAGCACGCTTCAAATTGACCGTCTGCTTGATGTCATGGTGAAACAAGACGCGTCCGATCTTCACATTACCGTAGGGCGTCAACCAACTATTCGTCTGAATGGGCGGCTGCGAAATTTGCAAACCAAGATTCTTGATCCCGATGACACCATGGCGTTGATGAAGTCCATCACGCCTGAAAAAAATCAGGCTGAGTTTCAGGAGCAGGGCGGAACTGATTTTGGCTTTAGTTTCAGCGAAGCCGCGCGTTTCCGTGTCAGCGTGTTCCGTCAAAAAACATTTGTCGCTATGGTTCTTCGACTCATTCCAAACCGGCTTCTTAGCTTTGAGCAAATTGGCTTGCCCGAAATTTCACGCGAGTTGATCAAGCGTCCCCGCGGTCTTTTCTTGGTGACTGGTCCAACCGGTAGCGGTAAGACAACCACCATCGCAACCATGGTTGACTATGTGAATTCCAATTTCGAAAAGCACATCGTGACCGTGGAGGATCCGATTGAGTATTACCATGTGCACAAGCGATCAATTGTGAATCAGCGTGAAGTGGGTTCGCTTGCAGACGTTCCTAGTTTCGCCGAGGCTCTTCGCCGCGCCCTGCGTCAAAATCCGGATTGCATTCTGGTGGGTGAAATGCGCGATCTTGAAACGATCGAAGCCGCGATCAAGGCCGCAGAAACTGGCCACTTGGTGTTTGGAACTTTGCACACCACTGGTGCCGCGGGAACCATCAACCGAATCATTGATGCTTTCCCGGTCAATCAACAAGAGCAAGTCCGCGTGCAACTTTCAACCAGTTTGTTGGCGGTATTAAGTCAGGTTTTGTTGGCCAGAAGCGACAAGCCTGGCCGTATCGCTGGTTACGAGTTCATGGTGGTTACGCCGGCCATCAGCAATCTCATACGTGAAAGTAAGACCTTCCGAATTGACTCCGCCATTCAAACCGGCAAGAAATTTGGAATGCAACTTCTGGATGAGCATCTTTGGTCTATCTACGGCAAGGGCATTATCACCGCCGAAGAAATGATTGAAAACTCACGTAATCCAGACGATCTTAAAGGCCGTATTCGTAAGGCTGGCGGAACCGTTCCAGGCATGGAATTTGATACTCCATCGGAGACTATTTCCTAAAACCGTGTCTGTTTAAATTGGTTATATGCCTTAATCAAGACCCCTCGCATTCACATTTTGAATTTATACTTTTGCTTGTTTTGACTCTAATCATGAAGTTTGTTGTATTGATGTCGCAATTATTAACTCAATAATCGGGAACATGATCTTATTCCAGATCGAATGTTTCCATGAAATCACAATGATTTCAGTTAGGATATCCACATGGTTCAAACCACAGCAGTTCAACAAATTGATCCTTCAAATGAAGCTTATGTTCAAAAAGAACTGAAAGGCCGCAGACTGGGAAGGGCGCTGACTAAATTAGGCAAAGTCACGCGCGAGCAAGTTCATCAAGGACTTGAGTTACAAAAGACAACCAGCAAAGGCAAAAAACTTGGCGACATTCTTGTGGGATTGGGTTTCATTCAGCCAATCGATATTTTAATGGCCTTGGCGGGCATGTCAGGCATGCCATTTGTTTCGCTTGAAGGGCGCACTTTCGATGAATTGACGTTGAAAGGTATTTCGCCAGAAATGGCTCGAAGCGCTCAGATTGTTCCAATTGAATTTGATCCCGCCACCAAACGCCTGGTTGTGGCCATGAAGGAACCTGGAAACTTTGGCGCCGTTGACACGCTACGAAATATGTTGCAGTTGAAAGTCTCGGCTGTCATTGCCCCAGCCGAACAAATTGATGCCCTTATCAAGGAGCACTTCCAATCCAAAGACACAATGGCGCAAATTTATGCGGATGCGCAACAACATGGAAGCGCCGCTCTAGCCGCCCTGGAAGGCCGCGGCGCCAGCGTTGATCTTGCCACTTTGCAGAACGCCGCCAACGACAATGATGTTATTAATTTGTTGAACATCTTTCTGCTGCAAGCCATTCGCGACAAGGCCAGTGATATTCACTTGGAGCCATTTGAAGATGAATTTAAAATGCGCTACCGCATTGACGGCGTGCTGTATGAAATGACGCCACCTCCGCCCAGTTTGGCGATGGCTTTAGTCAGCCGCGTGAAGGTCATGGCAAAACTTGACATTGCTGAGCGACGTCTTCCGCAAGACGGACGCATTGAGTTGAACTTGAACAATGCGCCTGTTGATCTTCGCGTGGCCGTATTGCCAACCATGTTTGGCGAAAGCGTGGTTATGCGCGTGTTGGATCGCGGCAATGTGCAATTAAGTTTGGACAAGGTCGGTTTGCGCGAAGATGATCTTGAAAAAGTCAAAGGTCTCATCAACAAACCAAACGGAATTGTGATTGTCACGGGGCCAACTGGTAGCGGAAAAACAACCACTTTGTACGCGGCGTTGAACGAACTCAATGACATTACAACTAAAATCCTGACGGCCGAAGACCCCGTTGAATATGACATTCAAGGATTGATTCAATGCCAAGTGAACCATGATCAAGAGCTGACCTTCGCCAAATTGCTGCGTAGTTTTTTGCGACAAGATCCCGACATTATTCTGGTGGGTGAAATCCGCGATCTTGAAACGGCGCAAATTGCCATTCAAGCCAGTCTGACCGGCCACTTGGTGTTCAGCACATTGCACACCAATGACGCTCCAAGCAGCATCTTGCGTTTAATGGATCTTGGCGTGGAAAGTTTCCTTTTAACAGCAACGCTTGAAGCCATTGTCGCGCAGCGATTGGTGCGTCGCATTTGCGCCAATTGCAAGGAAGCCTACACCCCCAATGAGGAGCAGTTGATGGAGCTTTCAATGCGCGAGTCGGACATTGGAAGTCAAATCTTCTATCGCGGCAAGGGTTGCGATACATGCAACGCAACTGGTTACAAAGGACGCCTTGCGCTTTATGAAATTATGAGCATGGACGACGCGTTGCGCGAACTCATCATGACCCAAGCAAGCACCGCGGTATTAAAAATAGAGGCGCGCAAGCGGGGCATGCGAACGCTTCGTGAAAGCGGAATGCTGTCCATTTATGACGGTCAAACCACCATTGATGAAGTGGTTCGAGAAACACTCGGCGAAGAATAAGTTCAAGATTCACTCGCAAGATTCACTTGCAAGATTCACTTTCAAGATTCACTTTCAAGATTCAAACAGGAGTAAGCGCTTGCGCTTGACACATGGCAACATACGCATACATCGCAATGACCGCGGCTGGCAAGCAAGAGAAGGGCACCAAGGATGGTGCATCCTCCGACGAAGTGACCAAGGCCTTGCGAGCCCAGGGACTTTTTCCAACCGATGTGCGTGAGCAGAAAGCCGCCAAAGGCAAGGCTGAAAAAGTAAAAGTGGCCAAAAAGAAGGGCAAAGGAATGGGTTTTTCCATGCCTGGCCGCGTGAACAACAAGATCATCACCAACTTCACGCGCCAACTTAGCACGTTGCAAGACGCCGGCTTGCCACTGCTTCGAAGCATGCAAATTTTAGAGCAGCAACAAAAACCTGGCACAATGAAAAAAATTCTTGGCGCCGTCTGCGAAGACGTTGAAGGCGGATCAACCTTAAGCGAATCATTTGCCAAGCATCCAAAAGCGTTTGATCGTTTGTACTGCAAAATGGTTTCAGCCGGAGAAGTCGGTGGCGTGCTTGATGTCATCTTGCAGCGACTCGCGGATTTCATGGAGAAGGGCCAACGCCTCAAGCGCCGCATCAAGGGCGCCATGATTTATCCTGCGTGCGTTATTTCCATCGCCATTGCCATTGTGACTGGCATTATGTATTTCGTTATTCCAAAGTTCGTTACCATCTTCAGCGACTTCGATGTGAAGTTGCCGGCGTTGACCCTGTTCCTTATTGACACCAGTAACTGGATCGCCGGAAGCAACAAGGGGCAAGCCGTGCCCGGGGTGGTGTGGATCATGGTGTCGCCATTTCTGATCATTATTGTTTTTAAATTGTTGCGCAAGACGGACTTTGGGCGCGCCGCCTTTGATGTTTTCTTTGTGAAGTTGCCTGGGCTGGGAAATCTGGTGCGCAAGACCACCATCGCGCGTTTCACCCGCACGCTTGGAACGTTGATTAGCGCCGGCGTTCCCATTCTGGAAGCCGTGTTAATTACGCGCGACACCTGTGGAAATTGGCTCTATGAACGGGCGCTCAACAACGTGCACAATTCAATCCGCGACGGCGATAGTTTCGCGGTTCCGCTGCGCCAAAGCAAAGTGGTTGACAGTTTGGTGGTGAACATGATCGACGTGGGCGAGGAAACGGGCGACATGGATGTCATGTTGACCAAGATCGCCGACAACTACGACGAAGAAGTTGATGTGGCCGTTGGAAGCTTGCTGAGTTTGCTTGAGCCATTCATGGTGATCATGCTTGGTGGAATCATTGGAACCATTGTGCTTGCGTTGTTCCTTCCACTGGTCAGCATGATTGAAAGCGTTTCCGGCGGCGGAAAGAAATGAGCGCGCTGTGAACATGCATTGCAATACATCATTGACTCTTTCCAACGCGCGCTCTCGGCCATGCAACCGCGGCGCTTTCACCATTGTTGAATTGTTGGTGGTCATTGGCATCATTGCCATGTTGGTGGGGTTGCTCATTGTGGGTATTAACGCGGCGCAAAAACGTGCGCAACGAGTCAACACACAATTTCTCATGAGCTCAATTACGCAAGCGCTTGGCCGCTTTAAATCCGACCACGGCTATTACCCGCCGGTCCTTGGCTATCCCGCCACGCTTACAGATGGACAACTTGGCTGGAGCAGACTTTCAAACACTCCCGCGACGCAAGTTGGATATATGCGTGACATGTTGTTGCCGCCAACCAATTCGCCAGTCACGGGACAAACCACCAAAGTGGGTCAGTGGTCGCCTGAAGAAGCCAAAGCGTTGCAAAATTGGAACAGCATCACTTCGCTGCCTGAATATCTTGTTGGCGCAGGGGATCGCTCCGCGGATGGCTACGGAATTTGCGGAGAGTTGCCAGATCCAATGCCAACGGATCTTCTAGCGGGACAGCGTGAACTTCCGCGCGCGGGTATTCGCTCGCCAGGAATGGACGGTGTGTGGGGCGCGGCTATTCAGCCGCTCACCATGGCGGATGTATCCGGCGCGAATGCCGCAAGTTCATATTCCGGCGCGCAGATGCCTTCGACTGGCAACACAGCAATTACAATGAAAGGCCTTTATTTCAGCCGAAATCTTGCGCTTCCTAGCCGAGTCACCATAACGTCTGCCACAGCGTCGACCACTGGCAATGACACTTCCAAATGCATTCTTAGAAGCCGTCCAAACTTGGAGGGAAAAATATTTGGTCCTTATTTGGAATTGAAAGATCCCTCCATTCTTGCGGGAGTCAAAGGCTTCAAGACCAATGGCGACTTGGATATTGTTCGAGTCACCGATGGCGATGCTGACTTTGATAAATATCCAAAAGTCATTCTTGATTTTTGGGGTCAACCCATTCGCTACTACCGCCGCGGCTATGTCAATTTAACGCCCAACACGCCGGATCAGGCGACCGACGGAACCAAATTTGATCTTGGTGATTTTTTTGTGTTGCGTCCAACCAAAGGAAACGAAAGTGAATTTGTTCCAAACGATCTTGCCAAGACCGACGTGCTTGATGACGCGAACCCAGATTTGCAACTGAACACGCAGTTCAATGGAAAGGATCGTTCGTCTACTGCGCGCTTGCGCATGGCGGAGTTTGCGTTGCTCTCATCTGGACCGGATAAGAAAATGGATCGCACCCGCCGCATTGCTTTGAGCGGTCCAAACAAAGATGTCGATGTGAACGCCGACAATATTGTGGAGACGGGACCTTGAAGCGCATTCCCACGGGCTTCACATTGGTTGAACTGCTCGTGGTCATTGGCATCATCGCCATTCTTGCCAGCATGGTGTTGGCGGTCAGCAGCGGCATTCTTGCCACAAGTGAACGCAAGCAAGTGGAGGACACCTTCACGCTTTTAGACAAAGCCATTCATGAACTTGAATTGACACGCGGGCAGGAGTTGGTGTTTTCACGTATTCCAAAATCTGGAACCACTGACGAACTTACCTTTTATGACATAAAGGAACTGCCACCCTCAACGCCTGCCTACATTATGCCGGAGTTGTTGAAGTTGTTAATGAACAACGACCGCAGTCGAGAGTTCATTAGCAAGATCAATCCAGATTTTTTAAAGCGCACTGGAACGGGAACAAATGTGGTGCTTGACCTTGTGGACCCTTGGGGCAAACGTATTGCCGTAGTTCCATGCGGCCGGCCCGCCACCGAACGCGAAATGCGTGACGCCTATCGTGCGGGATCCTCTAAGACACCGGTCTCTGCGGATCCCATAGGCATTGGCATTGACCGCGACGATCGCACCGTGCGCACCAATGATGAACAATTTCTTGGCGTGTGTAGTGGCCGCCGCTGGACTTTTATTTCATGCGGACCAGACCAAAATCTTGGCTTGCCTCCTTGGAATTCCACGCGTTCTGACAAGAACAATGATGGCTTTGATGATTGGGACGACAATATTTTTTCACAACCACTCACTCAACCCGTGTTGGTGTTGCAATGAGAAGTTGCATGACATTGTTCTTTGGAACCAGCCTCATTCTTTGGGCAAGAGCATCAACTTGCCATAGCAGGCTAAGTCACGCATTCAGAACAACAGAGCAATCGCCACTCATGCCAAATGAATGTTCGCGTGGCGCACACCTTGGCCGGAGCGGCTTCACGCTGATCGAACTCATGGTGGTGGTCGGAATCTTAATTTCGCTTGCCACACTCACCGCCATCAGCGCGGCCAAAGTTCAAAAGGACGCGCGATTTTCAAAGGCCGTAAGCCAAGTGATGAACGCGCTTGAAACCGCGCGCACTCAAGCCATTAAGGATCATCGACCCGTGTTGTTGGCGTTCACCGTGAAGACGGAGCGTTCGGGCAATGCATCG
>CAIWNO010000405.1 GCA_903914045.1 uncultured bacterium
ATGCGCTACAAAATTGTTCCACACTTGCAATTTTTCCAAGCCCGCAGCTTTTGCAAAGTCGCCCGCGGAACCAGCGCGAAGAAAATTGTCGTAGTCATCGGGACTGGCATGAACAATGGGAAAACCACCAGTGCGGCCCGGACCTTGACCCGCGAAATAATCCAACGTGGTCTGGCGAAACGCGCCGTAGTGATACCAATCGTCGCCCATCCATCCATCAACCATGGGACTCATGGGCGCCGCAACTTTCAGCGCGGGATGCGGATTGATCAACGCCATGACCACGGTGAAACCTTCGTAGGAACTTCCAGTCATGCCAACGCGTCCATTACTTTCCGGAATATTTTTCACAAGCCAATCGATGGAGTCGTATGCGTCAGTTGAATGATCGGTGGTGTTGGAATTTAACGGCCCGCGCAATGGCCGCGTCATTTCGTAGTCGCCTTCCGAGCCATGCTGACCGCGCACATCTTGAAACACGCGGATGTAACCGTCCACCACAAACACTTCATCGCCTTGCGGAAGCGTTTGCAGCATGGACGTGGATTCACTGCGGGTGGCGCGACCCTTGGCGTGATACGGCGTGCGCGTAAAAAGAATCGGCGCGTTCTTGGCGCCATTTGGAACAACAATCACGGTGTACAGCTTCACCCCGTCGCGCATGGGAATCATGACTTCGCGCTTTTGGTAGTCGGATTGGATTGCCTGCGGAAATGCGCATGCGGCGAGCAGGCATATTGAAAACGCCGCAACGCAGCGCGCAAACATTTTAAATAGAAGCATGAATAAAGTTTAGTGTGCAGCAACGGAACGCGTGCCTTGGATATGTTGCGTGTTTGTCTCGCGCACACAGAGCGCAAACCACACGCAACCCAATACGGCCACTCCCGACAAACTCATAAACGCGGTGTTGTAATTTGACGCGCCCGCAATCACGCCCGAAAGCAATTGACTCGCCGCGGCGCCAAGACCCGCCGCGACAACCATGGCGCCAAGCGCCAAATTAAAACGACCGGTGCCGCGCGCAAGATCGGCCACCATCAACACACCGACAACTCCGTAAATTCCCGCGCCAATTCCGTCAAGCAATTGCACGGCCACTAGAAAAACAGAATCGGTTGAATAGGTGTACAGCATGCCACGAATTGGAAGCACCAAGAAACCAATTAAAAAGATGGGCTTGCGGCCCCACCGCTGCGCCGCGCGCGCAGAAAGCAACGCCACTGGAACCATGACAATTTGCGCGGTGATGATGCACGCCGACATGAGCGCGGCGGCGGAGTCAGGTTTGCCTGCGGAAACTTTTTGCCCCACCAGTGGCAACATGGCCGCGTTGCCAAAATGAAATAGAAATACCGCGCCAACAAACGCCATTAATTTTCGATTACGTAATAACGCCGTTGAAATACTTTCCACAACGGGCGTGACTTCGGGCGTGACCACTGGCGCCTCACGCGCGCGCGCGTGATCAATTTCATTTTCACGGATGAACATGGCCGACATCGCGCTGGCGACGGCTATGAAGGCCACTAAATAAAAGATCGCGCCGTAGCCAATATAAGTTCCAGCCAATCCCGCCAAAATTGCCGCCGCGACATTGCCTGAATGATTGAACGCCTCATTGCGACCAGTGCGGCGAGCAAATCGCGCGCGACCCACAAGCCCCAAACTTATTCCCGCGATGGCCGGCGGCATAACGGCGGCCGCGGCGCCAATGCAGGCTTGCGCGGCAATGATCACTGGGAAAAATGGCGCGCTAATCATGATGACGCAGCATGCGGCAACCGCAGCAGCGGCGGTGACAACCGCCAATCGTTTATGACGCGTGCGATCAATCATGGCTCCGGCGGGCAACTGCGCCAACAATGTTCCCACCACCACCGCCGCCATGGCCACGCCAACATGCGCGGGCTCCCA
>CAIWNO010000406.1 GCA_903914045.1 uncultured bacterium
ACGAACCTGGCCTTCCCAACCCACGGGCAGCGCCATGGCGAAGCCGCAAGAAATTCTGGCGATTTCTCCAGCGCCTATGAGCACATCTTTTTCAATGCAAGCGCAAAGGTCCATGCCCGCGGCGTGCTGGCTTTGATAATTAGGCAGCGTGGCGGAGGCGTGAATGCGTTTCAGTTGCAGAACTATGTTTGACACGTCAACAGAGTAGCGTCAGCACATTTTTTGCCGCATTACTTTTTCACGACTTTGGATTTTTTTGCTGGCGCTACAACTTTGGTCTCGGCGGCCTTTACGCCCTTCTTCAAATCGGCAATCAATTGCGCCACTTCCTTGGCGTGCCCCTCTGGTTTTACCTTGTCCCAACGTTGCGCCACGGTTCCGTTGGGCGCAATCAAAAATGTGGTTCGGACCACACCCATATATGTTTTTCCATACATGACCTTGCGCTGCCACACGCCCAACTTCATGGCGAACGGCGAGCGCCCTAGTTTGTCGGGCGTGTCGACAATCAATCGAAAGTTCAAAGAAAATTTATCAGAGAACTTTTTGTGACTGTCAGCGGTGTCGCTGCTTACGCCAAAAATTTCCGCGTCCAGTTTGTCAAATGTCTTGGAGAGATCTCGAAACTCGCAGGCCTCCATGGTGCAACCTGGCGTGTCATCTCGGGGATAGAAATAAATCACGCAGTAGCGACCTTTCAGATCGCTTGACCCAAAGGCTTTGCCCGTGGAATCTTTCAACAGGAATGCTGGAATTTTGGCACCAACTTTTAACAGCGGCATATAAAAACCTTTCGGGACAGTCAGAGAAAAAATCAACTATCACGTCGATAGTCGAGTTCTGGTCGACGGGAACCCTTCGCAGCAAGCTCAGGTGTCCGCCAACATCCAATCCAACGCCCCGGTTCTATTTCGTGCAGGCAATACGGATCGCGCTCAGACTCGAGCGGTGGCCGCGCCTCTTTGGGAAGTCCTGGCCACCACGGAATCACGCCACGCTCAGCGCCTGGCAGCTTCCGAAACTCGGCAGGATTTCCAGTGACCTCTTCAACTGTAGTCAATCGGCGCAATCGATGCTGCAAACCTGGAATGCTGGAAAATAGGCCGCGCGTGTAGGGATGCATGGGTCGATCAAAAAGCTCAAAAACCTGCGCATATTCAACCACTCTCCCGCCGTACATCACGCAAACCACATCCGCGTTCTCGGCCACAACACCAAGATTGTGCGTGATCAACATAATCGCCATGCCGCGCGAACGCTGCAGGTCACGCAACAGCTCCAATATTTGCGCTTGAATGGTCACGTCAAGCGCGGTGGTTGGCTCATCCGCCAACAACACCGTGGGTTGACACACCAGCGCCATGGCAATCATCACGCGCTGGCGCATGCCGCCAGAAAATCGGTGGGGATATTCATCAAGCAACTCGCTCTTGCCGCGCTTGAGCGCCATCGCGTCGCTTTTAAATCGCTCCTTGAGACGGTTGTAAATTCCCACCGTCTCCAGCGAATCAATCGCGCGCTCAATGGCCTCTTCAACGGTGACTTTTTGGTGCAGCAAAATCGCTTCAAGAATTTGATCGCCGATGGTGTAGACCGGATTCAAACTTGTCATGGGCTCTTGAAAAATCATGGCCACACGACCGCCACGCACGCTTAACATTTGCTGCTCTGTGAGAGAAAGCAAATCTGTGCCTTCTAATAAAAT
>CAIWNO010000407.1 GCA_903914045.1 uncultured bacterium
GGCTTTGCATTTGCAGGCGGCGTCTTCGGCGGCGCAACAGGTGATGGCGTTGGTGCTGGCGCGGCGGCTGGTTTCAACACTGGAGCGACTACTGGCGCGACTACTGGCGCAACCACCGGCGCGACCACTGGCGCGACCACCGGCGCGACCACTGGCGCAGGCGCACTTGGAGTTGCGCTGACCATATCCAAATTCATGGCTGCCACAAGTTCCTTTATCAACGATTCAAGCTGTGTCGCTGCAGAAGCCTCATTCACTAAACTTATTCGTTGTTGCCCCCACACAGCTGCTTGTTTAGATAATGCTTCGCCTGGAACCTTTACAACGCGTGTCACAAGCAACATAACTCCCAACGCACGCCGTGGCTGATCATCGCTGAATGAAACAAGCAACATCATTTCCACTGGACTTTGATCAGAACATGTCAACCCAATATTGGTCAATGATTGGCTAAGTTTATTTTTTACATCAGTCTCTGTCACGCCAAGCAAGGGCGCTTTCAATGAGATCGTGGTCGTACACCGAACGAGTTTT
Organism: uncultured bacterium; assembly: GCA_903914045.1. Lineage (GTDB taxonomy): Bacteria > Planctomycetota > Phycisphaerae > Phycisphaerales > SM1A02 > SYAC01. The sequence goes on from CAIWNO010000407.1 coordinate 535, forward strand.
ATTCCGTTCATGGCTTTGGACAAATCAGCAATCGGTAAAGCGGCCGGGTTCGCGTCCAGCACTTTCATCTTGTCTATTTCAGCGCGGATCAACGTTGTAAGACCACGTGCCTCATCCCGCTCCCCTCGCACACTCGCCGCATCTTTTCGAGCGTCTCCAAGTTGCCGCGACGCTTCATCGGCTTGCCGCGTTGAGCTTGTGGCTTTGGCCTGCGCTTCGTCAATTACTTTCTGCGCCCCTTTGGAAATAATTTCAGCAGCCGCTAATTTCTGGGCCATGTCAGAAATCTGCGCCTTCGCTTGCGCTTGAATCTGATCCTTCGCCTCTAGTTCCTTATCCGCAATGACCTTTAAATCCGCGCTCGCCCGCGCCCTCGTACGCTCCATGTCCGCAAGCGTTGCCCAATTCACAATCCACGTCATCAGCACCCCAAAACCAAATCCAAGCGCAAGTAGAACAATACTCATCAACACTGAAGCGGTTTTTTTTGAGCCATTCTGTGCTGCTGGCTTCGCATCATCACTCCAAGGGCTCGGATCTGTCATTGAAATATTCTCACTTTGGTAGGTAGTCTTCTCATGGCGTTCTGAAAGGATTCGTTCAAAGTCTAACCAACTTGCGAATTCATTGAGCAGCGGCAAAGTCCGGATCCATGTCAAACAATAATCCACACAATCAAATTGATAATGACGAGTTTGATCTTTCCGCCGACGCGACGATTGATCTTGGTCTTGACGGCGAAACGTTGAGCGACACAACCGGAAGCGCCCCTGCGCCGTTGCTTCTTCATGGCGGCGAAGAACCAACGCGTGATCGTATTGTAATTCTTGGACGCACCCGCGCAGGCAAGACCATTTATTTATCGCGTTTGTACGAGCAATGTTGGCGTGGCAATGGTCCCCTGCATATGGAAACCAATTCCGGCAAGACGCATTTGGCGCTTTTAAACTCGGTGGCGGAAATGACCGAGCAGCGGCGCTGGCCCAAAGCCACCGACAGTTCAACGTATTTGGATTTTCAAATCACATGGCACGGGCACTCGTTTACCATGGTCAGTCTTGATTATCCAGGCGAAGTTTTTCACCGCGCCTTTGTCGAGCAAATTGAAGACGCCAATACATCGGAGTTGATTGACCATGTCCAACGCGCCGCTGGAATTGTGTTGTTGATCGACCCAAAGGTTTTGGCAAGCGGAAAAATTGGAGACGCCGCAGACGATGATTTCGGAATGGTGCAAGCCCTGCGATTTATTCAAGGACTTCCAGGGGGAAACGACGTGCCTATTTGCATGCTGCTCACCAAGATTGACATCAACGCCGAACTCATTCGCCATCATGGCGGTCTGCGCGGATTCGCCACTAAATACTGCAATAATTTACTGCGTATTGTTCCAACGCTCACGCTCTTTGGCACCTGCGCGGTTCGCTCGCGGCGCGACGCCATGGGAAAAGAAATTCCCGACTTGTCCAAGCCAGCGCGTGGCCTTGAAAATCCAATTATCTTTTGCCTACGCAATATCGTCGTGAATCGAACCAAGGCGCGCGCGCAAATATCCAAGCGCGTTCAACAAGAATTCATCCAGCGCGAAATCAAACAGGACGAAGTGTCCCAAACAAAGGACACGCGCTTCTGGCTTTGGGCCAACATGGTGTTATTCGCAGGACTCGCTGCGGTCGGGGTGTTGACCTGGCTGACCGTGAGATTATTTTTGTGATCCAAGTTTCCACGCATCTCTTTGGTTCAATCGACGGCTATCAAACACTTTCCCAAAGCGCCGACGTGACCGAGAGCGAAGAGCGCGCGCTTTCTATTTTTGGATTTGGGTCTCCGCAAACCAAGCAAGAGATTGATCAACTTGTGCGGCATCCGTCAGTCGCGGGTCGACTTTTGCCAAGTGGACGTTTTGCAATCACGCGATTGTTTCCAGGCGAACCTGATGTCGCGGGCCGCGACACGGTGGAGCGTCGAAGCATTCTTTTCACGGCCCATGATTGGACGCATGTATTGCGCTGTGACATTGAATCACTGCTGCAAGACGCCCATGTGTTTGATCGCCAAGCTTTCACGAGCGCAAGCGGACATTCCGTACACGTGAATGACAGTCAGGACTTGCTGCCATGCGCGGGCGATCTAGAGCGACGCTTGTACGACATTCTTTTATCCACGCCGCCACAAAACTCGTGCTCGCTGGTGGCCGATGAACAAGCAAATAGACATGGATTGCTGCAATTGTTAAAGCTTCTTCCCAACAAAGAAGCCAGCCAGTTGTCATGGGGACTTGGGTTGTTCGCGGCCACGCCTGGTGTGCGCATTGCCACCGCTTCCCATTCTGCAGCGACTGGACCCAATGTGCGCTGGTCATCTCTTACGGGTCCACTTCGTCACGCTGAAAAAGTAGCCACGCTGGGTATGGCAAGTCAATTGCGCACGTCTTTTTCACAAGGGCAACATGCCAAAGAACAAGCCCAATCTATAGCGGCGGAACGCGTCTTTCGATTTCTGCCATGGATTGTGTTGGGATTGCTTGTCATAAGTTCCGTCGTTGTCTTTGCGCTTTCAAAGTTACGGACTAGCGCAACAACCCAGACCACAACTCAAAATATAAATTCAACAACGCCGCCAGTGTCACAACAAAATTCAATTGACACTCATACGCAGCCAGCTTCTCCAATCGTTCAACCCACTGCATTGCCAATTGAAACGCCGGTTGCTGCGCCAATTGAAACGCCGGTTGCTGCGCCAGTTGAAACGCCGGCTGCAATGTCGACTGCAGCACCGACTGCACTTTTAACACCCGAAGTAGCGGCGCCTACCAGCACAATCAATCTCAACGAACCTGTGAATGCCAAAACCAACGATTGTCAATTGTGGTTTCAAGCAAGAAAAATATGGGAAACCGCGCAATCAGCCCCAGATGCTTCATTGCAAATTGCCGAAGGGAAAGATGAGACGCAAAAAATAGTCAATGAGTTAATCGACATTGAGCAAA
>CAIWNO010000408.1 GCA_903914045.1 uncultured bacterium
AACTCCTGTGGCGGCTTCGCGCGAATCGACTTGGGACACATTGCAGCAACAAGGATTCGGTTTCAACTGCGCGCTCACGTCGCACTCCGTTGCGCAATGCATTTTGAAGGTGCTTGATACGGACCGCGACGCTCGACAACAGCAACGCGCGTCCATTGCGGCGCGCATTCAGAGCGAGTTCACGTGGGATATTTGCGGCGCAAAGATGCTGAATCTGTATCAGCAACTTCTTGCGCAATAAGCACCCAGCCTGCGATCAGCAGGCCCACCAAACACGACAACACCGAATAAATCATCCAGGATTTAAACAGCGCGAATGACAGCATGAATGGAATGCCCGTGTAACACACCAACCGATAGGGAAGCAATGGCGCAAGAGCCAGCGCGCCTTCACCCACGATCAAGCACTTGGAGATCCACTGAAACCAAATTCGAATTGTGGCCTCATCAAAGTGCGCGCGAACCCAACTTGCAGCAAGCCCCTGCTTCTGCTCCATAAACATGTCGGCCAAGACTTGGCCGCTCCAATATTCAGAGGTCAACTTTCCAACAAAGCCGCCACAAAATTGAATGGCAACCACGCACAGCGCCAATGAGCGCGCGTGCAAGAAAAATTCCGCGTCGCATCGGCGCATGGAAAATGAAAACCATACAAGCCACGCGCCAACCCAAAATGAAGTTTCAAATGTCGCGTCATTCGCGCTGTCCTGATGCAGAAGCAACAGCGCGGACGACAACGTCATGACCACGGCCGCACCACAAAATAATGCCCGTCGCCGCGTCACAAAAACACACAGCGCCAGCAACGGCAGCAGATACGCAACTTGCGCCACCAACGCGGATCGAAAGAACACCGGAAAAAAATCATTGACCATTGGGTGGCTCACCAACGTCTTGAAAAAATATTCCAGAAATAAAACACACTTGCTCGTCCACCCTACAAGCCACAATGCCACCACAATTCTGGCGGCCACAATCGAGCGCTCAGGAAGCGCGTCAACGCTGGGCAGGCTCATCGGTTGTTCCTATTTGCATATGAATGACATTTCCTTCACAGGTCAGCACGCACGGAGTCATCCACTCGCGCCCGCGGTAACTGGTCAATGCGTACAAATGCAGCGGCTGATCTGAAATCAACCGCTGACGATCCGTGTCCAAATACATTGGATGAAAAGAATAATGATTCACCGTCATGGTGCGCACGGGCGCCAGTTCTTGCGACGCGTCAAGCTCATGTAGTGGCGCGTACGAAATAACAAGGCGATTGTGAAAGTTGTACATGGATGGAACAAACTGATCCGCCGCCCACACTCCAAACGGATGCAATGCAAAATGCAACTTGCGCACCTGCATATTTTGCACCGCGACAGAAAATGGCAGACATGCCAAGAAAATAAAAATCGCCGCAAACACGGCGTACGCAATGCAAACCGCGGGGTCTTTGCCCCAGCGAAGCGCGCGCAACGATTGAATCAATGGTGACAAGAACATGATTGCTTTCAATGAGCCACATTCACCAACTTGGTGCACATCGCATGCAAGACCGGCATCAACGCTTGAAATCTCCTTGTGATGAGTGTCTTTGGTCTCACGCGCGCCGCTGACTTGCTCGTTGAAAAAAACCGTGTCATTTGCATCACGCGCATCATGTCAGAAATTTCACCGCACCGCCGATCTCGCTACGCTGCTCGCAAGGCATTCTTGAAGCCTTTGGTGTGGGTACCGACTTCGCGCTGGTTAATATGGCATTTATTATCCTTGTGGACAAATTCGACGGGGTCTTCAATAGTAATCAGATGGTCGTCGCGGGTCTCGTTAATGTAGTTAATCATTGCCGCAAGAGTGGTTGATTTTCCAGAGCCGGTCGGCCCGGTTACAACGACAAGCCCCTTTTTGAATTCACAAAAGGTGAGAACC
>CAIWNO010000409.1 GCA_903914045.1 uncultured bacterium
CCGTAACGGGCTCCTCGTGGGGGCAATGTGAATCAGCGCAACAACTGCTGAAATTGAAATAGCAAGAACCGCTCTTGAATCCCATTTCGTACGTGGTTACGAATTTGATTCACAAATATATGGATTTTGAATAAAATTTATGTGACGGACAACTTGGTCATGGCCAATTTCAGGTCAGACCACATGAAAGCGCGTGTTTCCAAGGTATAATTGCGCAAAAGATACGCTGGATGGAAGGTTGGCATGACCGGAATTGTGGGCACCTGGCAGCCATGTGGAGGCGTCCAAACACCCCATTTACCACGTAACAAGGAAATGCCTTCACCCGAGCGCAGTAGATGTTTGGCGGCTAGCCCACCCAATGGCAGAATGACTTTGGGACGAATGACCAGCAGTTGTTCAACTAAAAAAGATGCGCACTGATCAAGCTGCTCCTGAGTTGCAGGATGTTGCTCTTGCAGAGGACATTTCACAACATAGGTAAGACAAACCTGCTCGCGGGAAAGTCCCATGGCCTTGATCATTTCATCAAGTTTGGCGCCGGAGTCGCCTTGAAATGGTGTGCCAACGGCGGCTTCATTGTCGCCAGGCGCGTCGCCAACAAAAACCAATTCGGCGTGCGCGCTTCCTTGACCAAATACAATGTCCTGCTGGCGAGCTGCTAGACACAGTGGACATGTCGCGTTGTGGCGCGCGCGAATTTCTTCAAGCGCATCGCTTCGCTCTTGCAAAGTTTGCGGCAACTGGCGCGTGACGCCCCATTGCATTGCGGGTGAATGCGCGCCAACGGAGTTTGAATTCGCAATCACCACATTCACGCGCGCAGTTTGCACATTTGAAATGGCCGCGTGCAAAGAGTCATCGCTGGCAGTGTTCGCGGTGTTTGACAAGTGCGAATGCGCAACTGGCGTGGATGTATTTTTTGCAGTAAGCGTTGCCGTTTCCAACGTTGTTGTCGCTGAAACGGCACGCATATCTTGCAAGGGGAATGTGGGCGACGTGGTCAATCCCATTGCTTGATCGGCCAGAATAAGCGAGCGCAATTTGGAATTGATTGATGGACTCAAAGCATGTTCTCCACTTGCAAAGTATCAGATCGCATATGAGAAGAGCGGATTGAAAGGTGTTTCTTATTGCTCAGTGAAATTTCAATCATGAAAATACACAACATATGGGGAACATTGTGCGGTCAATTCAACACAAATCAAACGGTCGCGGCGTGCGGCGCGGTGGCCAACACGGCAACCCCTGCCACCGCGATCAACGCGCCAAGAATGGCGCGCGTGGAAGGCCAGCGTCCCTCGGTGATTCGCGTCACGGGCAAGATCATCACGGGAACAAGCGACATGAGCGTGGTGGCAATTCCCACCTCCAGTTTTTGCAGCGCATACAGCGAACACCACACTCCAAGAATGGGTCCAGTGAATGTGCCAATGACCATGGCAATAATGGCCGCCGAAGTCAACGCGTGCGTGCGGGTGATATTGGGCGCGGGGTTTTTTGTTTCGTCAAGCGAGCGCGCGCTGGCATTGCGTTGCGCTTGATTCATTCGACTGACAATAAACGCGATCACAATAATGCCCAACGCGCCCGCGCTCATGCGCACAGTTTGACCAGAGAGCGCGTCGATATCTCCGCGCAATCCATTGCTGGCCAACACCATGCCAACGCCTTGGCACAGCGCGGCGCCTGCGCCAAACCACACGCCTTTGATTTGCTGCGCGGGTGAAATGTGGCTTGCGGCGTGCGGTCGTTCAGCCGCAACCCACAACACGCCAAGCAGCGTGATGAGCATTCCAACAATCGCTTGCAACGACATGGTTTGACCAAACACAATCCATGAAAGCGACGCGGCCACCGCCGGCGCAAGCGTCATGAGCAATGTTGTGGTGCGCGCGCCAACAAGAACATATCCCGCGAAAAGAAATTGGTCGCCAATGGCTAATCCAAGAAGTCCGCTGATGCCCAAATACCACGTGCGATTGGCGCCAATGGTTGGCCAAGGA
>CAIWNO010000410.1 GCA_903914045.1 uncultured bacterium
CGGCGTGGTCAGCGCGCAAGACGCGTTTCGCTTGCACGACACCATGGGTTTTCCAATTGACTTGACGCAAGTCATGGCGCAAGAGCGCTCGCTCACGGTGGATGACGCCGGCTATCAAGAACTCATGGAGCGCGCGCGTGAAACCAGCCGCGCTGGTACGCAAGACGCCGCGCGCATCACGCTGACGCCTGACGCCATTGAAAAATTGCGCACGTTGCATGTGGCGCCCACCGACGAAACACCTAAATTTTTGGGCAAATCATGCACCAGCTGCGTGATGGCTATTTGGGACGGCCACCATTTGCAGGAGAAACTTGAAGCCGGAATTCCCGCGGCAGTGATTGTGAAACGCACCTGCTTTCACGCCGAGGGTGGCGGACAAATCGCCGACAGTGGTTCTATTTTGTCCGAGCATTCCGGCGCGGCGCTGAACGCGGCCATGGAGGACATGGACGAAATGACTGGCGGCGTTTTAAGCGCGGCCAATAGTTCGCTGGGAATGATTGGCGATGTGGCCGCGGTGCCCGCGCAACGCGACACGGTGGACGCGATTGAATTTGAAATCACGGACGTACAAAATGAGGCCGGCTACGTGTTGCACATTGGCCATGTCAAACGCGGCGTGTTGCGCCGCGGTGATAGCGTGATCATGGATTTAAAAAAGACTCGTCGCCATTTGGTGGCGGCGCATCACACGGCAACGCACTTGATGAATTGGGCGCTACGCGAAACGCTGGGCGAGGATGTGCAGCAGCGCGGAAGCTTGGTGGCGGATGATCGCCTGCGTTTTGACTTTTCATTCACGCGCGCCATGACCAATGACGAAATGGCCAGCGTGGAAAAGTTGGTCATGGCGCACATCAACAACAACAGCGTGGTGGACGCGGCCAACACTCCACTGGAACAAGCTAAAAAAATCGCAGGCGTGCGCGCGGTGTTCGGCGAGAAATATCCCGATCCTGTGCGCGTGGTTTCTATTGGCGCCAGCATTGCTCAACTTCTTGCGGACCCAACCAACGTGAAATGGCGCGGCGCCAGCGTTGAATTCTGTGGTGGAACACATTTGCAATCCAGCCAAGAAGCGCGCTCGTTCGCCATTATGAGCGAGGGCGCGCTCAGCACGGGCGTGCGCCGCATCACGGCTGTTGCTGGCGTTGCCGCAATCGCCGCCATGGAAACAGCGCGCAATCTTCACGCACGCATGGAGCAAGCGCGCGTCATGCAAGGAGCGCAGTTGAACGGGGAAGTTTCCGAGATCGGGCAACTTTTGCAATCACTTTCAATTCCACATTCACACAAACAATCACTCAACGTCACCATGGATGCGTTGCGCGACTTGGCCAAAGCCGCGCGCCGCGAGAGCGAGGGCGCTACGCGTGAGAGCACGCTTGCGCGCATGCACGAACTGATCGCGGAGCATGAGCATGCGGTCGCGGCGAATGCGTTTATTGCTCTGTTGGAAAACGCCGACGCGCCCGCGTTGTTGGCGGCGCTGAACATGGCTAAAACAAAATTGCCACAGACCGCGATCTTGCTTGCATGGCCTGACGCAGCCGAGGGAAAAGTATCCATTGTGGCGTGCGTGCCTGCGCCGTTGATTGCCAAGGGTTTGAAAGCCGGCGACTGGGTGAAAGTTGCTGCGCAAGTGTGTGGCGGCGGCGGCGGTGGCAAACCGGACATGGCGCAAGCGGGCGGAAAAGATCCATCCAAAACCGCCGAAGCTTTGGACGCCGCGCGCGCGCACGCTAAAAAATTCGCTTGATGCGGGGCGAAATTAGTCACTCTTGAAATCTTGGCTAAACCGCGCGCGCATTCGCAAAAAAACGCGTGATGCGTGGTGAAATTAGCCACTCTTGAAAGCATCGCTACGCCGCGCGCGCGCACGCAAAAAAATAGCGTGAGTCAAGTCATAAAGTCGCGCGATTTATCAACCACACCTTTGCGAAAGCGCGCGCTCAACCTGCGGAAGTTTTTTCTTGTCGCTTGCGCTCAACCACTCGCGTACGCCATGATGGGCGCATGACAAGCACAAGCAATATTCATAGCGTTCAAAGTGAATCGACTGTGTTCGCTCCATCTTCCCACTTTGTAAAGGCAATGCCTTCACTGCATGTGCCAGACATGGCCACCTATGAAAAGTTGCACACACAGGCGCTGAATAATCCAGAAAAATTCTGGGGCGACATTGCGAAAGAATTTCATTGGTACAAACCTTGGAACACCGTATTGGAGTGGAATTGTCCAGATGCCAAATGGTTTTCTGGCGGCACCACCAACGCGTGCTTCAACGCGGTCGATCGACTTGTTGCAAATGGTCAAGGCGACG
>CAIWNO010000411.1 GCA_903914045.1 uncultured bacterium
GCGGAATTTTTGGCAGCGACAAAATAGTGTCGCTGGTGAAAATACATTCCATGTCTGGAATCATCTTCACGGGCATGGCTGCGCGGCTGCCCGTTGAAATAAGAACAAACGACGTGTGCAATGTGCGATTGATATCCAACCCTTCAACGTGAATTTCATTCGGCGTCACAAACCGGGCAAGGCCAGGAATGATTTCAATGTCGTTGCGGTCAAACTGATCCTGCACAACTTCACTCTCGCGCTCCACAACCAAATCAACTCTGCTTAACAACGCTTCCATGGTTGGACGCACTGGGCGCGTTCCCATAGCGTGCATACTCAGGGTGATGCTGCGGCGCGTCATGCTGCGCACGGCTTCGCGAAATGTTTTGCTAGGAATGGTTCCGGAATGAATGCACGCGCCACCAATGCCCGCGCCCTTCTCCACTACGCACACGCGCTTTCCAAGTTTGGACGCTTGCACGGCGGCGCGTTGGCCCGCTGGTCCGCTACCAATCACAACCAAATCATATTCGTACATATCTGTCATAAGATTGAATCAGGATAGCGGCAAAGAGCGCAATTTTTATGCGGCGGTGAATTCAATTCCCTTGCTTGTTGCACAACTAAACCCCATCAAATCAGCCGTTTCGCTTTGCAAAATCAAGCATGACATCGGCCAATACTTTGGCGCCCTCGACAGGCATGGCGTTGTACATGCTGGCGCGCATTCCACCCGTGGCTTTATGCCCGGCCAATGCCGCAAGTCCAGCGTTGGCGGCTTCCTTCAAGAACGCCGCCTCATGCTTTGGATTGGCCGCGTGAAAAAGCACGTTCACAAAACTCTGACATTCCGATTCAGCGTTGGCTTTCCAAAAACCATTCGAGTTGCGAATGGCGCCCACAATCAAATCACTACGCGTCTTTGCGCGGCGCTGCATTTCCACAAGTCCACCTTGACCAAGAATCCATTGGCACATCAAGCCAACGGTGTGCATGCCAAATGTGGCTGGCGTGTTCAAGCGACTTTCCGCTTTGGCGTGTTCGTCGTAACGCAACATGCTTGGTAACTTTCGCACGGGCGCCTTCAACAAGTCGCGGCGAATGACCACCATGGTCATGGCTGATGGTCCAAGATTTTTCTGGCCCGACGCGTACAAGAAAGCGCACCCATTCAAGTCCAGTGGCTCCGAGTAAATGTCGCTGCTTGCGTCGCGCGCCAACCACGCGCCGGCTGCTGGTTGCGGCGGCGCAACCCAACGCGTTCCCCACACGGTGTTGTTGGAGCAGTAATGCAAATAGGTCGATCCCGGAGTGGTCTTCAACTCGCCCGCGCGTGGAGTGCGGCGATATCCAAAGTCCGCGCCCTTCCAAATTTCATTGATTTTTCCCACTTCTTTGCCGTCGGCGATGGCTTTGGAAGTCCACACGCCGGTGTCTGGATAATCCGCGCTCGCGCCATCGGCTAGAAAATTCAGCGGCAACATTCCAAATTGCTGCGTGGCGCCCGCGGGCAAAAACAA
>CAIWNO010000412.1 GCA_903914045.1 uncultured bacterium
CGATCCGCGAATGTCTTTGGCGCCATTTTCAATTAGCCCGCCTTCAATTTGAAATTCTCCTTGGGGAACCTCATTTGCAACGGGAGTTTCTTCTGGCTCTGGTTCTGTTGTCGCCATTGCCTCAGGCTCTTCGCTGGGCGTCGAGGCGGTTTCAACTGGCTCAGCAACTGGTTCAACTTGAGGTACTGCTTGAGGTGTAGCTTGAGGTACTGCTTGAGGTGTAGCTTGAGGTTGAGTGGCGGCATTTCCTTTGGCAACACTTGCAACAGCGGGCGCCGCGTTTGGTTGAGGAGACGCGGCTGGTCGACGACTTGAATCCTGCGCCAGCATGACCGCGGAGCGATATGAAATTGGTGTTGGCATGAAAGTGGCCAAAGGTTGCGCGGTGGGCTGAGGTCGAGTTGGTCGATCCACAGGATCCAAAGACGTCACCGCCAAAGCGGGAGCCACAAACGCACACGCCAACAGCAACGCGGTTCGCAAGGAATAGAGTTGTAATATGTTTGGTCGCAAGGCTTAAAATCCGAATACAGGGCTCTTGAATTATCGACCAAATTGGTCTGGCGAGTAGTTTAAATACACAGGTTTTTCACAACTTTGAACATCTTCAAGCGAAGGTACCAACCTTCCAAAAAAAGGAACGGCTCATGAGGGAGGTGATTGCCCATTTAATTCATTTATCCGTTGAGAAATTTGAGCCAACTCATTGGCCAACCGCTCGGCAGTTTCGCCATTGACATTAGGGTTTGATTTTGCCTTTTCAAGTGTGGATTGTGTGGCCTTAGCCAGGGCTAAGGTCATGCTTTTGATTTGTTCAGATGTAAATGGTGGCGGAGGCGCCATTTGATTTGAGTTCCAACCATTGTTACTAGAAGCATTTGGAGACGCTGGTGCCGGCGTTGGCTCTGGCGCAGAATTTGGAGTTGGATCACTTGAAGGTGCTGGCGGCCGAATTGGCTCATTTGGTAACGGAGCGCCTTGCGGTAATCCAGCTCCCGCTGGACCAGCAGAATTTGGACCAGCACCGCCGCTAAATCCAGGTCCGGCGCTGTTATTTCCAGAACCAGGTGACGCTCCTGGGCGACCAGGTAGTGGATGAATTGGCGTTACTCCTGGGGGCAATGTTGGCGTGGACCCAGGCACCATTGCGCCATGGGCTGGGGAAGCAGGATCGCTTGCGCCGCGGTTTGTCGTGCCCGGCGTGCCCATGCGAGCTCCAATACCTGACGTGCTTTTATCCTTACCAATGTTTGGTGCGCTGGCGCTTTCAATGCCAGGAGTATGAGCGGTTGACCACTTGCCATTTAAAAAACTGTCCTTGGTTTTTTCCCAAAGCGGCACATCGTATTCGCCGCCTTCGTGCCCCAACTTCACGCTCCATGGCGCGTTGGTTGCGATCACTTTAATGCCGTTGCTTTGTTCACCAACTTTAATTTGGAAATTGTCGAAATAGACAATTGGGCCAAGTATGGCGATTGGCTTTTTTCCGCCGTATTCCGTGGGAATAACGGGAGCGGGAGGTGGAGGTGGTTTTTCAATTTTAGGCGGCGGCGGTTTAGGAATATTTCGCACGGGCGCGGGTGGCATGAAGAAGGCGCTGCGGCCATCAAAGCGATCCCGATCCACTTTGGCAAGTTGCTCGTGCTTTTGAAGTGAATTTTGCAGCGTCGCCGTTGGGTCGGCGTCGCCGCCAAATGTCAACACGGCCTTAAGCACGCCAAAAAATCCACTCAGGAGAAGTGCGCCGGTGATCGCCACCAGCATGATTGTCGCGGCAAGCCTTGGAGTCCAGTGAACTCCTTTGGGCGCGCGTAGCCAGTTTGGTTTTTGCATTATTCAAGCCCTCCAGACATGGTGGATCTGCTTGGTATCACCCAAGCGTCCACCGTCATACGCGCCACCAACTTTTTTTCCGCATCTTTGCGCAGCAAACGGATGGAGGAGATGGATTCGATCGCTGGACTTGATTCAATGTCGGCGACAATTTTAGAGAATATTTCTGGCGAGCATTCAAACTGAAGTTCGCCGCTGATCTTAGAAATTTTTTCGCCTCTGCTAGAGAGGCCAGAGATTCGCGTGCTGGCTCGTTGCGCGTCGTAGCTAAAAAGAGAGGTCGAATATTTTTTCACAATTGCCACCACGGCCTTGCCCATGGACTCGGCGCCTTCGGACTCGCTCGCAATTGGGCTGACCAATCCGTACAGTTCAGGTCCCGTATGCACGGCCGTGTCGCTATTTGCAATGATTTCCGCGGAATCAGCGAGTATTTTTTGAATGTGATCGGCTTGGGCATTCCACGACCGCGCCCAACTCCAACTCCAAGAATCAATGGCCATATAGGCGGCCAATATGGCCACGGCAATAACGCCGTAACGACCCGCCGTTGGCAGGGAACGAATTCGCGCAAGCGTTGGATTGCGATCAAGGTTGAAGTCCAGTTTTAAATTCATTGCTTGCCCTTCAACGCATTTTTAATCTTGTCAAATTCGTCCTTTAAAAATTTCTTGGTCTGATCATTCACTTCAGCGCTTTGACGCGCCAGGGCAACTTTAGCCATAGCTGCTTGAAGTTCGTCCTTGGACATGGCGTTTAATTCCGTGTCGCTTATGGGTTCGGGAATTGGCGTGGCCACATTCGCACTGTCGGGGGTGCGCTCGCTGCGCTTTGGAAGATCATTGGTGACCGAGGTGGTTGTGCGCGCGCCGCGGGTTTTTTTCTGGGTTGTGGTGTCGCTGGCGGTGTCGCTGGTTTCGGTGGGCGCGGAATTTGATTTGTCAGATGGTTGACCCTTGACAGGCTTGGTTGGTTTGGTGCTTGATACCACGGTGGTGCCTGGCGCCGCGTCGGTGGCATGGGGTGCTGGATCATTCAACGGATCAATTGAAGGAATGTCTTTGGGTACAGAAGAGGATTCGTCCGCGGCGTTGGCGGTTGAATTTGAAGCAGGAATTCCATCGCTTTTTGCAGTGTGTTCCTCAGCGTTGGCGGGCAACGCGCTGTCATTTTTTGCGGGCGTTGGTGGATAGCGCCGCTGCGCCAATGTCTTGCGCGCAAAGTCTTGCTCTTCTTTAAAATTTGGTCGCAAGGTTGGTCGGGTCACCGTGGCGGCCAATGTGAATTTAAGCATGCCTTTGCTATCAGGCGGATCCCATCGCTTGGTCACTTTGTCAAAAATCTTGCTTTCGCGCATTTGAGTTTCAAGGGCCAAAATGACCTCCGTTCCAGAAAGATCATCCTGTGCTTTTGCAAGCCCACGCATTGAAAAATTTCTATCTTGCGAAAGGGAAATATTTTCCCACTCAATGCCTTGGGGAGTCATGTTGGAAATGTCGCCAAGCAATTTGCCCATTGGCAAAGCGCGTTGAACCAAATCGGAATACAAATCCAATTGTTTTTCATATGTGCGAAGGGCGCGTTCCTTGGTTTCTGTGTCGCCAATTTTCCAGTTCAGCAATAGAAGACGGCAGCCCGCGAAAAGCGGCGGTGCCAGAATCAATGACACAAGAAAAAGAAGCGCGGCGCGCAGGAGAGATTTGGGCTCGCCCAAGTGGTTGATCCATTCACCCACATGGCCGGGGCGTTCGCCCAGTGGTTGGGCGCGCAAGGAAACCAGCGATTTTGCGGGGCTAAACCATATCAACGCTGCCAACGCCTTCAGACCATGTTCGCGCCATGCGTCCACATCCTCAAGGCCGCTCACGCAAGTCGCAAGCGCGTCGCGATCTTTTTGCGTGCAGCCAAATCCACCATCACCCGCGTTGGCAATGGCTTCATCTAGCAAGCCAACCAACACTTCTGCTTGCTCCGCGCTCATGCCACCGCGAAGCGCGCTTTCAACCACGGACACGATGGCGGCGTTGGGCCATTGCGATGGGTCAATGCGAGTGCTGCGAACAGTAAGACCTTTTGGAGTGCGCAACGCGAAAGAAAATGCGGTGCGGTCCTGGGTTACAGACACCAACGGTCCCGCGGCGTAGCCATCCAACACCGCGGCAAGAATGGCGGCGTCCCCGGCGAACAGCGGTTCTCCATCGGGCGGTAAATCACGCGAGAGCGAGGGGCCCGCATCATTGGTGGGCCAATCAACAATAACACCGGTGCGTCCGCCGTCATCGCAGCGAAACGCAAGCACTGAACTTGCCGTGCGCCAAGCGTCAACCGAACCCATTTGTTTTGTCTCGGCTTGCAGTTGCAAAGCGATTTCCAATTTGTCCGGCGCGGCGTCTGGCAATTCAATGGTGCGACACACCATGCGCGCTGGTTGCAACACGGCAATGGTGGCCGCGGGGGATTTGGCATTGCTGTCGATCGAACTCGCTTGCCAAACGCCTTCCATGGCCACACCAGTTTCGTTGCGACGAAATCGAAATGCTTTCATATCGCTTGCCGAAAGGGCGACTATGCAATCTGGGTCAATTTGTGCTTTTGTGCGCCGCTTCATGGTTCTCGATACTCCAAAATCCGAACTGGTGATTCCGAACGGTCCACCACGGCAACTATTTCAGCTTCGGCGCCAGAAGTTGTGGCACGACCGCGGCTGGAAATCATGTACACGCTGCTTGTCACATCGGCGACTTGGCCCAATATCTGTAGTTGCTCCTGAGTTGCACCAGGTAAATCTACGATATCGGCAAGACTCAGGAGCCCTGATTGCTTGGAAATTCGGCGGCTTAAAATGGAATCAGCGAAGCGGGTATCCAATTGCAAGATGTCCCGCAGCAACGCGCGGCTCGCGGTGTTTAGATTCACTTTACCCGCGTTGGCTAGTGAAGTACTTGTGTTTTCAAGCGTGCATTCATTCAGCACAAGACCAAGTTGTTTGTTGTCTAGATTTTTAACCGTGCTTGCCGCGGGTGTTGCCGCCCCGCGAGGTTGACCGGCGCTTGATCGACCAGTTCGATTTGCGGCGGCTCCACCAGTGGCGCCGGGGTTGCGTGAACCAGCGAGTTGCGAAAGAGGCGCCGAGAGAATGTTGGCCATACGTGCGTTGCCGACTTTTGCGTAGGTCACAATCGCGGCCGCTTGCGTGGAGTCCACTCCTGTGCGGGTCATAATTTCCTCCGACGTGGCTTTGCGCAAGTCAAGGCGGGGTTGACCGCTGGCGGACTTGGTGATTGGCCGCGTGGAAGCCGTGAGATATTGCGACCAACCACCATCCAACTTTCCATTGGCGTTGTCGTCGGGCATGGTGCGCTTGCCGTCGTCTTCATTTGGGTCAAGGCGACCGTTCAGATTCCAGTCTTCGCTGCGCACATAATGCGGCCACGCGCCCGCAACCAGTTCAAGCTCTGCAATCGAACGAAAATTTCCATTGCGTGGTTCATACCCCAGGCCGCGATTGCGGTAGTAGTCACTTTCGGCGCCAAGTTGCTGCGGTTCATCATCGCTGTCGCGCCAATCGGAAATAGAATCCACCACATCTTGCGTGATGTTTGGCAATTCCAGCAATTGCATGCGCGTGGCCACATTGATATTCAATTTGGAATTTTCATCCATGGGTCCCGCCCATTCTTGGCCATCAATGAAGTGGCGAATATCCCATGTTCCAGTTGCGACTTCACCATACGCGTTACCTTCAAGGTCGCGCGTCAGAGCCAGCGCGTCGTCGGGATCTGGATTCGCGTTGTGCCATTCCATAATGGCGATCATGGTTTCAACGCCGGCGCGCGCGGCCCAACGCGCTTGCACGCGCGAAAGACATTCGCGGCCAATTGTGGCTTCGCGAAAGGAAAGAATTTGCGTTGCGGCCACAATAATGGAGGCAATGGCAATGGCCCAAATCACCATGATGGTGACCACGCCCTTGCGACGCGCGAGTTGATGTTGTGGATGCATGGGGTGAGCGTTGCGACAATGCGCGCAGGTAAAATTGGATTGAACAGTGCCGGAAAAATGACTCAGTGGGTGAATGGTGTCTGCGTTGCAAGAATGCGCGAAGACATTGTGGGTGTGAACAATGGACGCTGGTAGTGCGCCTGTGGATGCACATATATTGATGCGCAAGTTCATGATCCACCTCCGCCGCCGCCGCCGCGATTGCCGCTGCCTGGAGGGCGAATTCCACCAGTGCCCATGCCACCGCCTTGACCACCTTGACCGCCTTGACCACCTTGACCGCCTTGACCACCGCGGCC
>CAIWNO010000413.1 GCA_903914045.1 uncultured bacterium
GTGAAACCGGCGTTCATGGTCTGCACAGACACTGGCGCGTCGCCACCGATCTTCACATAGCCAACGCGGTCATCTCCAACGATCACTTGACGGGTCTTGCGGCGTTCTTGCATTTGGTGAGTGTAGCGTGAAAGTAGCTATATTCCATGGCATGAACGCAGCTACCGCACCGATATCGTTTGTGAAGACCCCAGCCACCGCACCGATATCGTTTGTGAAGACCCGCCTTTGCATCATGATGTTTTTGCAGTACGCGATTTGGGGCGCTTGGCTTCCGATTTTGTACCCCTTCCTCATGGGGTTTAGAAAGTTCAGTCTGAATCAGACTGGTTATTGTTTGGCGGCGGGCGCGGCGGGCGCCATCTTTGGGCCATTTATCGCGGGGCAATTGGCGGATCGAAAGTTTGCCACGGAAAAGTTGCTGGCCGTCAGCCACGCCATTGGCGCAGTGCTTGTGTGGAACCTTGCCAGCGCGGCGGATTTCTCAACATTTTGCACGCTGAGTTTTATTTATGGATTTGTCTACGCGCCAACATTGGCGCTGACCAATTCAATGGCTTTTGCAAATATTTCCAACCGCGATCGCGACTTTGGACCCATTCGATTGTGGGGAACATTAGGATGGATTTGCGTTGGTATTTTGGTTGGGCAAATGTTGCTGCGTAAATACACGCCAGCCGTTGGAACAGAAATCGAAATCGCGGATGCGCAAAATGCTGGGCGTGCCGTTGCGTTTCAGTTGAGCTCGGTGTTGGGCTTGATCATGGCGGCGTATTGCTTGACTCTGCCGCACACGCCACCCGCGAAATCACCCAAGCAAAGCGCGGCGTGGGCGGAAGCGCTTGGTGAAATTCGTCTTCAGCCATTGATCACGCTTTTCCTGGTGGCCATTCCAGTAAGCATGATTCATCAGTTCTACTTTGTGTTTACCAGCGATTTTCTGGGCGCCATTCAACGCAAGGCCGCCAATGCGTCGGCGAATAATTTCGCCGATTGGACCAACCAAGTTTTTGGAGTGGGCGGCGGTGGCTTGATGACCATTGGGCAAATGACGGAAATCATGGTGTTAGGCGCCATTCCGTTGCTGACCAAAAAATTCAGTTACAAGTCGCTGCTCATGATTGGTCTATGCGCCTACGCATTGCGGATGGCCATCTTCGCGGATATGCCAGACTTATTTCCGGTGATGTTCGGAGTTGCTCTGCACGGGGTGTGCTTTGGCTGTTTCATCTTTGTTGCATTTATGATGGTCGACAAATTCACCACTAAAGATGTCCGTGCGACTGCGCAAAATTTATTCAACCTGATTTTTGTGGGCGTTGGAATTATTGTTGGCAGCATGTTTGCCACCAAAGTTGCCGGCATGGCCACTGAAAATGGCGTGATGAATTACAAGCATTTGTTCACGGTGCCAATGTGGATGGCGATTGGCTCCTTGGTCGCCATTGTCATTTTCATGCCAAGTCAAAAAGCGCTTGACGCGAAATAAATCAACCAGCTTTGGCGATTGGCGCGGGTACTTGCGAATCTGGATGGATGGCCAGCAATTGCACACCGCCTGGCAAAATA
>CAIWNO010000414.1 GCA_903914045.1 uncultured bacterium
AGAGAATGAACCAGAACACTTCAATCAATCTTGCGCTTGTGGTGACAACACACAACAGCATTCGGACTATTTCGCGTTGTTTGGAAAGCGTGCGCGGGTTGGCCAATACAATTTATGTGGTTGATAGTGGCAGCACGGACGGCACTCTTGAAGTGTGTCGGAAACTTGGCGCCGAAGTGGTGCATCAACCTTGGCAAGGCTTTGCCAAGCAGAAAGAATTCGCAATCGCGCTCGCTAAAACTCAGGAGTGGGTTTTGTTGCTGGACAGCGACGAAAGTCTGGAGCCAAGTTTGCAGCAGGGGTTGCGCCAGGCCATCAGCAATGCTTCGCCAACCACTCGTGCAATTGAGATCAACAGAAAAATGTGGTACGTGGGCGGCTGGATCAACCATGTTGGATTTCCAGATTGGGTTGTGCGATGCGGGCGTCAAGGCGCGCTGCGAATGGTTCACAAGCCAGTGCATGAGCGGCTAGAGGCCGACGGGACGACTGTTCGCGCCGCGGGAATTTGCCGCCACGATTCTTGGGACGGTATATGCGACGCGCTGGAGCGGGGCGCGAAATATGCCAGGCTTTCCGCGGAAGTTCGAATGCCCAAACGATTTCCGTTGCTGTACAGTTTTTGCAGCGCTTTCGCGATCGTGTTCAAGCACGGCGTTCTACGCCGCGGATTTTTAGATGGGTGGCGGGGTAACTTCACATTATTCATGTATGCGGTTGGTCGCTTTGCCAACACCATGGCTGCATACGAACGCGGTAAGCGAGATGAATGAAGTGGAAATTTTAAATAGTGAATCTAAGCCTGGCTGGTTCACAAAAATCTTCGCAAATGCAGGTCTTGACTTACGAATCTTTTATATCGCCGTTCCACGTGCTAAAGGCGATCTCCTTGGGGTTCCTGCGCATGTCGCGGCGGCAATTGTTGCCATTATTTGTGAGGCAATTTCTACCGCTACGGCCAGTGTGGGCATAAACATACTTCTAGTGGCCACAATGTTGCGCGCCCCAGCGCTTTTATCATCATGGAAACAAATGCTGGATCAAACATGGATCCGCTTGCTTCTTCTGTGGTTGCTGTGGATGGCCCTTTCCATTACATGGTCGCCCGATGTGGCAAAAGGAATTGACCGACTCGGAACATTGAAATATTTTATTTGGATCCCGCTTTTGTGGCCGCTGTATAAACAATGGCGCTGGTTGTTCGCCGCATTCTTGCTTTCAGCATTTGTTTTGCAATGCATTCAAGTGTCAGGCGCGTTTGGAGCAATGCATCAGGGGGAAACTCTCACCAAAGGTCTTCGCCATGCAACGACGGCTGGAATATGGGATGCAACAGCGCTGAGTTGCTGGCTATTTCTAGCGGTCGCCGTGAACTGGCGCGCCATGTTGCTGTGTATCCCAATGTCCGTTCTCTCAGCGGTGGGATTTGTGTGGGCCGGGCAACGCGCGGCGTTATGGGGAATTTTAGTGGAAATTATAATCGCCAACATAGTGTTGGTGTTTGCCGTTCGCGGTTGGTTGCGCCGCACACTGCTTCGAGTGATGTTGGGGGTGATCGTCATTGGCGGCGTGTATTTCTTTATCGGGCAAGAACTCACCAATAAATTGAAGCAGGTTTATAATGAAACAACCAAAGATTTGACCTCGGTTGAATCCAGTTCCAAATCCAATGACGGAACATCTCTTACATATGAAGAGAGAATTGCAATGTGGAAGATGTCAATTATCGCGTGGAGAGCGCACCCCATTACTGGAGTGGGTTATGGAGGATATTCAAAGGCGACCGCGCCAATTGATGATGTCAAACATCCAACTTTTGACATTCATATGTACGACCATCCACACTCCACGTTTGTCATGATCTTGACGGAGCATGGCTTGGTGGGACTCACACTTTTCTTACTGTGGATTGGCGCATTCTTTGTGCGCGCATTTAGAGTTGTTCAACTTGATCCAGTTCGTATTGGCGTATTTGGTGGCGCAGTCATTTGGCTTGCGGCGGCAGTGGGGGATAGTTTTCACACGCGTGAAATGTTTCTGAACCTAGGTATATTTATGATGGCTTTGGCGGCTATGCC
>CAIWNO010000415.1 GCA_903914045.1 uncultured bacterium
GACCGACACCATGGTTGGTTTATTTGATAATCCTTATAACCAAACTCTGAATAGTTTCTTTTCGCCGTTTGATATGGATGGATATTCAAGTCCGCCAAATTTCCGCGTGCAATTTGATCCTTATCGGTGGGCTGGAAAGCCAACGTATTACAGTCCAGATCTTTCTGGAATAAAAACTGGTTTGCATGATATTGGTCAGACATCTTTCTTACAGGCGCTTGGACTGCGTTCAACCGCGGGAACTTGGAATAATTATTTTTATGGTCAGCCTGCGCCAACAACAAATGCAACTCTGGCAAGTGCAACCTGGCCAATCACCAATACAAAAATTGAGCCCCCAACCAACGAGCCATTTGCGGGCGACATGCGTGACATGTACGTTTCGAACTACTGGATAAGCAGTACTGGCTTCATGCAACTCATTCAGCCAGACAATGGACCAAGTGGTCCTACGCGACCCAACCAAGAGAATCCGCAATATCGCTTTAGCGATTCTTCGCCCTGGAGCTTTCGCGCCGCGCTTCCCAATCAACCGTTTGTGCGTCCAAGCGAGCGAACACGTTGGTTCCGTTCGGCGGCAACAGGGCAGGGCACTTTATTTGCAGGATCATTGACGGGCTTTGTGAGCGACTTTGAACAAGCCACGCTTCCAAATCCATCTGGCAATGCGGCGGACACCCCAGTGCCAAACTTGTTTGGCATTCCAGTTCCCACGCGTCGCTTTGACGCCAGTGATGAATTGGAATTGCGTGCCAATGCTGGCAACAATGATCCCAGTTCCATATCACGCCTTGAGCGCAGTCTGAATGCGGATGACACTGTTCGTGATTCGAATTTTAAAATCGCCGACACTATTTTGCGTTCTACAGTGTTGCGCGGTGAAGCTGGCGGCGGTCAAGAGCAACTGACAAGTCCAGAGTTGGTGAAAGATTTACGCCGCAAGATCACCGTGGTCAGCGGTCAGCGCAACGAAATCATGCCGCCGTGGTTGTGGATTGGTAGGCCGTACGGTATTCCAAGTCCCAACTCTCGTGAAACATTTCAAAATTCCATGTTGTGGTTGGGCTTGCATCCAGAGTCACCAGGACCTCGTGATGAGGACGGAAATGGGCGCATTGATATTGGCAGTAATGGCAACAGCGAACTTGGCTACGGGAAATTAGATTTATATCGTATTGCTACTTCTTCGGATGCATTTCAAGATGGAAATGCTTCATCTAATCCAGCGCTTAATACACAAATCGACGGCCGCGACTTCAACCGCGCCGTACGTTATTTCGAAGAGATGAATTCAAAATTGGATCTTCGTAAACCATTGCTTGTCACTTACGATTGGAAAGACAACAGTACGGGAGCTGTTGTGAGTGACGGCGTGCCGGACAGAACTCCCGATGGCGCGCTGGATCAATTTATGGCCATGTCAGTGAATGAGCAACGCCTTGCCATGCAAGATTTTGCGCGTGAAGCGCGCGGTCGCTTACATGCGGCATTACGCATGCATTCGCCAATGACTCCGTTGGCAAGCAAGGCCTTTGGTTTGCTCACCACAGAAGTGCTAGGCATAAACGACACCTTTGCCGATTACACCGACCGTTTCTATGAGCACTTTTTATTCACTTTAAACGCGCAAACCAAACTTGCTGCGGCCAACATATTGGGCACGCGCGTTTCGGCGCCAACACTTGGCGCCTTGAAAGTGACCACTCCGCCACTGGATAAGAAGGCTAATGATTTGATCGCCTATCGCAGCGCGTGGAGCACGGAAGCGTTGACAGCCAGCATGTCTGCCAACATTGTGTCATGGCGCAGTCGCGCTGACATGATGCTTGCAACCAGTGCAACAACAGGTCTTGCCGACGCCACGCTTGCGCTGCGCGCGGTTCATCAACCTGTATTGCCA
>CAIWNO010000416.1 GCA_903914045.1 uncultured bacterium
TCATTTGTTTTTTCACTTGATGTTTTTGCCATGATGGAAATCTACCCGCCCTTCTCTATTCGTGAATGAAGTTCGCCGTCGCTCAAAACTGTTTGTATGACATCGCCTTGCTTGGCGTTGGCCACGCTGCGCAGAAGTTTTCCATCGCTTGTCTTTGTAATTGAATAGCCGCGCGCCAATGTTCCTTGCGGACCCACCGCTTGCAGTTGCGCGGTCATGGCTTGCACGTCGCGGTTGGCGCGCGCGAGCAATTGATTCATGGACATGTCCAAACGCTGACGCGTGGCGTGCGCCTTGGCTTGTGAACGTCCAAGTGTTGCGGCTGGCGAAGTGGTTTCCAAGCGGCTGGAAAGTTCCAGCGTTGTTCGACGCGCGCGGTCAATGCGCGCCAGCATTGTTGTTGGCAATTCCTTGCATACTTGCGCCAACTTGGCGCGTGGCAAAAGTAAAAGTTGCGCCGGATCACGCAGGCATGGACGACTTGAAACCTGCGTAAGCGCGCGCGATTTGGTCTGGCAGAATTGCAAGAGCGATTGACGCAGCGACGCGTTGGCGTAATCCAATTGTTGGCGCAACTCCGCGCGATCTGGAAGAATTCGGTTCATGGCCGCGGTGGGCGTGCTGGCGCGCACATCGGCCACAAGTTCTATGACGGAGGTGTCGGACTCATGTCCAATGGCCGCGACAACAGGCGTGGTGCAGTTGTACACCGCGTCCGCGATAAGGCGATGATTGAACGCGTCAAGATCCTCACGGCTTCCGCCGCCGCGCGTGACCAGAATCACATCAATGCCAATGCGACGCGCGGCAAGATCCACAAGACGAATTGCGTTTGAAACCGCGGCCGCGGCGCTGGCGCCTTGCACCACGACATCGATCACGGTAATTGCAACGGAGGGAAATTTTCTGGCGGCAACGGCCAGGCAATCTTGCAACGCCGCGCCCGATGCGCTGGTGACAATGGCAATTCCCCGCGGCAACATGGGCAATGTGCGCTTGCGGGATTCCTCAAAATATCCAAGCTCTTTTAACTCTGCGCACAGCAAACGGAACTTGGCGTCTAAATCGCCTTGGCCAGTCGCGCGAATGGAATCTACAATGAAGGAAAGTTTTCCGCCCTCTGCGTAATAGTTGAAGCGCCCCTCCACCACAACTTGCAGTCCCTCCGCCAATGGAATTTTTACAGAGGACGCTTTTGATTTCCAAATCACGCACGGAAGCACGCACTGCGCATCCTTGATGGAGAAATACAAATGGCCGCTGTTGTTGGCGCCGCGATACCCGCTGACCTCACCTTGAATGGACAACTTTCCCAGCGCCGCCATCTGATCTCCCACCAGTTGCGCCGCCTCGCTGACTTGCAATGGGCGCGTGGCTTCATTGGTCACGGACGCTTTTTTAGCGTTGGCCTCCGCGGGCTGATCAAACAGACCGCCTTGCGCAAATGTGGGATCAAATGGGGGACGTTTCATTTCTTTGAATCTCTAGGCAGTATCGTACGGCAGACTTGGCGCTATTCGCGCACGCTTGTGAAAATGAATTGGCGAATGATTTTGAATCATAAATATATTTTGAACTGCATCAAGAAATCCAAGAAGGCGAACTAAAGAAAGATGGCCCACAACAGCGGCACAACCATGATCACCGCCAAGACCGCGCTTGGGGAAATTCCTGGCATTGGCGCGCGCTTGGTTGAGCGCCTGAACGCCTTTGAATTGCGCACCGCGGGCGATGTGGTGCGGCACTTTCCAATGCGCCACGAACGCAAGTTGGCGGAGCGAACTATTTTAGAAACGCAAAATGAGGTGGCAGACGAGCAAGCGGTAATTCGTATTCGCGGAACGGTGGCCACTGTGCGCGTGCGCCGCGGGCGCGCCACCATGGTTGAGGCCACGCTTGAAGATGATTCCAGCAGCGCGCGTTTGGTGTGGTTCAACGCGAGTTGGATGCGTGACAAAATTCATCCTGGCGACACTGGCGTGGCGGAAGGCCGCGCCAAAGTGCGTAATGGTTTTTTGGAGTTGGGAAATCCGCGCTGGATTCCTGACCATGTTGCCGGCGACACCATGGCGCAGCGGGCGCAGTCGGCACCTGCGCCAACATCTGCGCCAACCAATACAACAACACACTCGCCCTCCAACACCACATTCAATAGCAACGCAAACGCGCCGCACATTGCGCGTATCAATCCCCCGCTGCTTGATCTGCAGCACGATCAATTGCGCGCCATTTATCCTGCGTCGGAGAATCTGCTCTCAAGCGAAATTGAAAACGTGGTTGCAAAAGTGCTTGAGTCCGTGTGCGCCACTATTGAAGATCCATTGCCGATTGAATTTCGCCAA
>CAIWNO010000417.1 GCA_903914045.1 uncultured bacterium
CGATTTGCCTAGATTTCTGGCGGGGCGGCGGCGACAACTTCGACTACTCTTTGCGAATGGATTTTCGCGTTTTGATTCTTTGGGTTCTTCTTGTGTTGGCGGGTGGTTGCGCCTTCTGGTGGATCACTGTTGGTATTCGAGTTGCGCGTGATTTGCCTAGAATTCCGCGGATTAAACAAGGTTTGGCGTTCGCGTTACCTGTGGGCGAACCCTTGGTGAGCGTGGTCATTCCAGCGCACAACGAGCAAATACACGCGCCCGGCTGCATTGAAAGTATTTTGCGCAGCGACTACGCAAACATAGAAGTGATCGTGGTGCTTGATCGATGCACCGACGCCACGCGCGCCAACTTGCAGCCTATTGCCGCGCGCGACTCGCGTCTGAAATTAATCGACAATGAGTCTTGTCCAAAAGATTGGGCGGGCAAATGCAACGCGGGCCGCGTTGGCGCCGAACTTGCCAAAGGCGCGTATGTATTGTTCACCGACGCGGATGTTGAATTTTCCGCGCAACTTATTCGCGCGTCCATGGGCATGTTGCACGAGCGTGGATTGCAGTTGTTGTCTCTGATGAGCACGCCGCGCATTCGCCATTGGTTTGAGGCCGTGGTTCAACCCGTGGCCGCCATGGAACTCATGCGCATGTTTCCTGTGGCGCAAGTGAATCGCGCCAAGAATCCGCGCTACTTCGCCAATGGACAATTCATGTTGTTTGAGCGCGCGGCCTATGACAAGATGGGCGGACACGCCGCGGTGAAAGACGATTTGCTAGAGGATATTGCGTTCTCGCGGCGCATAAAAGACAGCGGTGGACGCGGTGGCTTGGCTGTTGCCGACGGCATGCTGATGGTGGAAATGTACGAGAAATTAAGCGAATTTCTGCAGGGTTGGAAGCGTATTTACATAGAAGGCTCGGAGCGTGTTCCTTCGCGGTTGCGTCGCAGTGGCGTGATTGTTGGCGTGGGCGCGGCGCTGTTGCCGATTGGAAGTTTGGCGGCGTTGATCGCCGGCACTGGTTGGAGTGGACAGTGGGGCGGGGGATCGCTTGAGCCACTGGCTTCCGCCGTGATGTGGACGGGATTGTTGGGCACACTTTCATTCTTAGTTTCCGCCGCATGGATTCACAAACTCTGCGCCGCGCCAATGTTGGCGGCGTTCTTTCATCCGCTAGGAGGATTCTTAATCGCGCGTTGCTTCTTTGGCGCCGCTGAAGATTTGATTAATCGCACCCCAGTTCGTTGGGGTGGTCGTGAATACATTCTTGAACCCCGTACATGGTGAAATGGTGAAACAATGAAAATACTTTTAACAAATGATGACGGTTTAGACGCGCCAGGAATTTCCGCTTTGCACACGGCCATCCAATCGCTGGGTGAAGTCATGGTGGTGGCGCCCGCCAGTGGTCAAAGCGCGGAAAGCCACGGCATTACTTTTCATACGCCATTGATGACGCGCAACCGCGCGTTGCTTAACGGCGCCAACGGAACTGCGGTGGTGGGAACGCCAGCCGATTGCGTGAAGCTTGGCTTGCGCGCCTTGTGGAAGGAAAAATATGGCGCAAATTCGCAGCCCGATGTGGTGGTAAGCGGCATGAATTTTGGGGCAAATGTAGGCATTAACGTGATTTATTCCGGCACCATCGCCGCCGCCGTGGAGGCCGCGTTCCTGGGCGTGCCCGCCATCGCCGTCAGCCTGCACATTGGTGATCGCAGCAAAACAAATTTGCCACGCGCCGCCGCCATTGCGCGCTACGCCATTGATCATGTTCTGAAGCCTGGGTTGCCGCACGCGCACCGCGTGATCAGTATTAATGTTCCGCACACGGAATCCGCCGACGCGCCCATGCCAAAAATAAAACTTGTTCCCATGAACACCTCCGCTGGAATTGATGGCTATGAAAAACGCGTTGCGCCGGATGGTCAGGTGTACTACTGGTCGGTTGGAAACGGAATGGAATTTTATCACACCGCCGAAGGCAGCGATGTGGAGGCTCTCGCTCAGCGGTGCATCACCATCACGCCATTGTTTTACGACTTGACCGATCGCATGTTGCTAGAACGTCTGCGCAATCTTGGCGTGGCCAAAGAATAATGTTGGGCTTTGGATTGGCTTGAGGGCTGAATGTATTATGCGATGGTGCGGTCGCGTTTTAAAAAACTTCGGCGCAACAATATGCTTTTACATCTTGAAAGGGATGTGTATGCGCTCATTTATTCAGCAACATACGAATGCGATACTTCAGCGTCTTGCCTTCGGGCAAGTTGGTCAACTGACTGCCCGAGGCACGCCAGCGATACAGGCAATCAATAATCGGTTGATCGATCAATTGTGAGCCAGAACTCTGCAGAATTACGCAGTTTTTGGGCACGCCCTCCTTGTCAAACTCAATCTCGACAATCGGGTTGGTGCCACCGGTTGAAATGGTGGTGAGCTCGTCAAAGACTGGTCGTTGCGTGCGGACATTCAAACCTTTGCCAGCCAACGGGCGACCGTTGCGCCACTTGGCTTGGGGCACATCAACAATGCTGGTGGCGTCCGACTCGCGGTCGGATTTTTCACCATCCGTTGGTTTGCCAGGTGCGGTACCTGCCTGCGTTGCGGGAGTTTGTTGACTTGGATTTGCGGGCGGACTTGCCGCGGCTTGTTGTTGCGGCGGCGATGCGGGTGATGGCGGCGGCGTGGCAACCGTTGGTGGCTGCGGAGTTGTTGGTTGCGCAGGTTTGGCCTCCGCAGTTTTTTCTGGCGGCTTCGTGTCCGGCGGTTTCACTTGCGGCTTTGTCGCCTCAAGCGGTTTTTCATCCGTAGGTTTCACATCCGCGGGTTTGTCTGGTTGCTTCTCATCGATTGGTTTAGCCTCTGTTGGTTTCGCCTCATTTGGCTTTAAATCATTAGGTTTTTGATCGGTTGGCTTGGAGTCCGGCGGCGGCATCTTCAGCGGCTCTGGTGGAACCTTGTCATCTTTAGAGTCGCCAACTTTATCTATAGGCAATACTTTTGTTTCAATTTTGCGTTCATCGGCAAGCGGAACAACCGCTGCTGGATTTGCAACCTTTGGAGTTTCTGGAAGCGCCAATGAAACCGGCATGGGTGGCGGCGCGACGGCTTGCGTTGTGTCCGGCGCTTGCACGGGAGGCGCGGTTTCAGTTGGAGCGGGCGCGGTTGGAGTTGGCGGCGGTTCCGCTTGCGCGACAACAGTTGGCGTTGCGGGTTGTTGCGCGGGCGGAGTTTGCGGAGTTGGTGGAGGTGTTTGCTGCTGCGCCTGCGCTTGTTGTTGCGCCTGCGTTGGCGGCGACGCTTGTTGATTGGGTTGCGCTTGCGCGGGTTGGCCGCCCGCATCCGTTTCTTTGAACGCGGCTTGCTCAACCTCGCTTTTTTTAGCAAATTGCTCCTGATACTCCTTGTATCCAATCCAAGTCATGGTGGACTTTTCAGTGCCATCATCAATGCCAAGCTTCAGCAATTGCTCCTCTTCTTCGGGAGTCATTTGCTTGGGTTTATCCATTTCTTTTTCAACGCTGAATGACGCTTGGCGCGATTTCTTTTCGTTGGAATATTTATCCATGTAACTGCCAACGATCAACATGGCAGGAGCGCCAGCAAGCACCACAAAAATTCCAACCATAAATCCAATGGCAAGCGGCCAACTGACAATTCGTTCCTGCTCAAGCCGGCGAAGTTGTTGGTTCAGCCGAATTTCGGCGTAGATTGTGTCCCTTGACACTGGGCTCGCGGCGTCAGGAGTCATTACTTCGTGCTGGCTTTGGCGCCACCAACCAATTGAATGTTCACGCCCTCATCTTGCAGACGATCCCACAAATCTTGCAGAATGGGCGCGCGGTCGGTCACGCCTTGACCGTCTTCAATGGCCAAATACACAACCGTCTTTGGGTCGGCGGCTTTGGCCTCGCGCACTTTCACTTCAACATCTTTCATTTCAACTTCTTCTTTGTTGAAGAAAATCTTTCCCGTGCGCAACACGCTAATCGTGGCGGCCGTGGCTGGTTTTGCTGGCTTTCCACTGGCAAATTGCTTCAAATCCATGGGCACCAAATCCACGCGCACCATCATGACCACGGCGTAAATAAAGAAGGTCAACAAGAATGTCATGAGATCAATGAGCGGATTCAGCTCAATGCGAGCCTCCGGTGGATCGCGGCGAATGCGTCGCATGGTTTATTCAATTCCCAATTGCACACTGGCCAAGGCGGTAGACACCTCGGCAGAAGTTTCAAACACATCGTCCAAGCCCGCGGTCATGAAGATGCTCCACACGCGGTCGTTCACCGCGCAAATAAACAGGCGGCGCTTTTGTTGCAGCACGCGCTTGCGAACGCGAAGCATGGCGGCGATGTTGCTGGAGGTGAGTACGTTGACTTGTTGAAAATCAAGAATGACATGCTTGGCCGCGGCACCTGGGCCATCTATGGCAAGCAACAGTTGTTGCAAATCTTCCGATAGCAACGGCTCTGGAAAGAGATCAACCAACAACACATCTTCGGACCATTCGGTAATTGACATGGGTGGATGGTAGCCAAGTTTGGTTGTGTTTCAGTGAGGATTTACTTGGGTTCTGGCGGGGCTTCTGGAGGGGTTGCTGTAGGGGTTTCTGGACGCATTTCTGGCGGCGCATCTGTTGGTGGAATTGCGCTGACCACAGTGGTTTCATCCACTTCGGCCACCAACGCCACGCCCATCAGGGAATCACCTTCGCCTAGGCGCATAATGCGCACGCCCATGGTGTTTCGGCCAATTTGGCTAATGGCCGTGGCTGGAATGCGCACCACCATGCCCTCTTTGGAAAGCAACATCAGTTGATCGGCTTCGGTGACCGCGCGCACCGAAACCACAAGGCCGTTGCGGCCCTCGGTCTTGATGTCGTAGCGACCCTTGCCGCCGCGGCTTTGACAACGCATGGATCCATCTTCTTCTTGCACCATGTATTCGGTGAGCGCGGTGCGCTTGCCGAAGCCATTCACGGTGGCGGTTAACAAATCCATGTTCGGGTCGCAGCGAACCGCGCCAACAATGTAGTCATCATCGCGCAAGTTCATGCCGGTCACGCCGGCAGTGGCGCGGCCCATCACGCGCGCGTCGTTCTCATCAAAGCGAATGGCAAGTCCTTGCGCCGTGGCTAGCAACACATCGTTGGTGCCGCTGGTTAAAAGCACATTGACCAAGTGATCGTTGTCGTTCAATTTCAGCGCGATGATTCCACTTTTGTTCACGTTGCGGAATTCCTGCAGCGCTGTGCGCTTCACGCGGCCTTCACGCGTGACAAAGAATAAAAAATCTTCGCGGGTTTCAAAGTTGGACACGGACAGGAATGTCTGCACGGTTTCACCGTCGCGCAACTCGATCAAGTTCTGAATGGCGCGGCCCTTGGAGGTGCGAGACATTTCTGGAATTTGCCATGTTTTCATGCGGAAAACACGGCCAGTTGTGGTGAAACACAACAGATCGTCGTGGCTGGAGCCGGTGAAAATTTGCTCAATGAAGTCGCCATCTTTGGCGTCGCTGCCACGCACGCCCACGCCGCCGCGGCCTTGCGTTCGATAGGCGTCGGCTGGCAATCGCTTGACCCAACCCGCGTGCGAGATGGTGACCACCACTTCGTGCTCTGGAATAAGGTCGGCCATTTCAAAGTCTTCGGCCTCGCCTTGCTCAATGGCGGTGCGCCGCTCGTCGCCAAACTTTTCCTTCAGCTCAAGCACGTCCTCGCGCACAATGTCAAGCACGCGCTTCTCGTCCGCCAAAATAGATTCAAGTCCATCAATGTCCTCAAGCACCTTGCTAAATTCGGCGGCAAGTTTTTCCACTTCAAGGCCAACCAGTTGAATAAGACGCATGGCTCCAATGGCATCGGCCTGCACGCGCGTCAGCAGCGCGCCGTCACCAACGCGCGAAGCCTCGGCAACGCGCTGGGGAATAAGCGGGGCGTAGCGATGATCCGTCGTGATGCGGAACGCGTGTTGCATAAGGCTAAGAATGGCCTCCTCGCGCTCGCGGCTTTCACGGATGATGCGAATGACTTCATCAATGTCGCACACCGCGTAAATCAAACCTTCTAAGCGATGCGCCTGCTGCTTGGCTTGTCGCAAAAGGA
>CAIWNO010000418.1 GCA_903914045.1 uncultured bacterium
ATTGGTGAGCCGCGTGAATGCTTGTTCAAGCGGTTTTTGTGAATCGAATAACCAGACATCGCGCTGATCCGAACCGCGATACCCGCGGCGTGCCCACGAACTTCCGCCTCGCTCAAACAAAAATTGGCCCTTGCCATTGGGGGATATGTTGGCGCCAAACGCCTGATTCACGCGCGTGATTCGTCCTCCAGTTGCGGCCACCGAATAACAGCGGGGCACTCGATAGAAATCACCCTCGCGTGAAGAGTCAAAATAAAGTGTGGCAACGCCGGCCTCATTGTTGGCGAACGCACTGAGCGAGCACGGCGATTCACCAAAGGTGATCTGAGTTGCCGCGCCACCTGTCACGGGCATGGTCCAAATATTTCTGTAACCATCGCGCGAACTTTCAAACGCAATCGTCGCGCCGTCTGGACTCCAAGCTGAACGCGTTTCATCGGATGGATGATTGGTGATGCGGACCGCGTTGCTGACAACCAAATTTGGAGCCAGCCACAAATCGCCTTGCCATGAAAACACAATGCTTTGACCGTTGGGACTGATCGATGGCCAGCGTGGCAGGTCAACATTGGCGGCGTGGCTGAAAGAATTGAGCGCAAAGCCAAGCACACCAGCCATAAATAGAAGATGTAATTTCATTGATAAAAGCCTTTGGAAATAGGTGAAATGCCAATTTACTCATTCTGTGTGCCCAGGGTTACATAATTTCATCAAAATGTTATTGGAATTCTTGCTTTTCATGAATTCATATTTGACTATGTAGTCCGTAGAGATGGTGACTGCAATCCGCAGTGCCAATGAAAGGAAAGGGAGCCATGGAAAATAGCAACGGTCAAGTTCAAAAAGTCGATATGCAACCTGGAGCGGTCACTTCAAAGCTGGAGCACTTGCGAGGCATTTTGTCCAAGCTTCAGCAAACAATGGAGGCGCGACGCGATGAGCGAATGGGTCGCAAGCCGACGCCGCCAGTGGCGCAGAACATTGCGTTTCCAAAGCCTGCCACAACGACTTCAACCAGTGGAAAGCCACGCGCAACGCCAAAGTCATTAAGCGACTTTGAAGCCGCATTCGCTCGCCTGACAAGTAGGCAAGCGAGTTAACCAAGCAATCAAGGTTAGTCCGAAGGGGGTCATCGAGTAACGGCGTAGGCTGTAGCGTGTACATTCCGCTCCCCATGCGCCCAGACTCCTTGACCTTTCTTCGGACTTTACTTGATACCCCAAGCCCTTCTGGTTACGAAAGGGCTGGTCAACAAGTGTGGCTTTCATATGTTCGGCCATTCGCCGATCGCTGTTGGAACGACGCCTACGGAAATTGTTTCGCCAGCATTGAGCCCGCCAAAAGTGGCAAGGATGTTTTCACGGTGGCGCTGTGCGGTCACGCCGATGAAATTGGTTTGATGGTGAACTTCATCGACCCAAATGGTTTTGTGTATTGCAAATCCATTGGTGGCATTGACGCGGGAAGCATTGTTGGCAAGCGCGTTCAATTTATGAGCTCGGTGGATGGCGTTGCGAATCCAGTTGTTGGTTTGATTGGCGCCACCGCGATTCATTTGCAAGACAAAAGTAATGAAGGCAAAATGCGCAAGTTGCATGAGTTGTATGTGGATATTGGCGCCAAGGATTTTGCGGCCGCGCAAGCGTTGCTAAATATTGGCGACCCCGGCGTATTCATGGATCAAAGCATGTTGATGGGCGACGGCTTGATCGTGGCGCGCGGTTTGGACAATCGCATTGGAACATTTGCCGCCGCCGAGGGTTTGCGATTGATCGCCGAGAAGCGACCGGAACTGAATGTGCGCGTGGTGGCGGTGAGCACGGTGCAAGAAGAAGTTGGTTTGCATGGCGCCAACATGATCGCGGGTTCGCTCAATCCAAATGTTGCGCTGGTGACGGATGTTGGTCATGCCACGGATAGTCCGGGTATCAATTATCCGCAACATGGACATTTTAAATTGGGTGGTGGACCAAAAGTTTCCGTGGGCGGGGCGTCGCAACCAGAAGTGGTCGCGCGCATATTTGAGGTGGCCAAAGCCAAGAATATTGTGGTTCAACGGGCCGGTGCGGCGGGTCGCACGGGCACGGACACCGACGCGATTTTTGTGAAAGGCGGCGGAATTGCAAGCGGTTTGGTGAGTTTGCCTATTCGCTACATGCACACCACCGTTGAAATGACGGCGTTGAAAGATTTGGAGCAAATCGCTGAAATTTTCGCTGGCTTTGCCTTGAGCCTCAAGGGCAACGAAGTGTTCGCTCCGCAATTATAAGAGTGGCGCATTGGGTAGACTTATTTGGTCATGTTGAAATTTGTCCGCGCAGCCTTTCGAGATATGAAAAACACAGGGAGTGTGTGGCCTAGCAGTCCCGCACTTGCCAGTGCCATGACCAAGGGACTTGCCGCGCGCACTGGTAAGAGGCGCGTGCTGGAGGTTGGTCCAGGAACCGGTCCCTTCACCAAGAAATTGCTGAAAGATTTGCGCGCCGGTGACCATTTGGATGTGGTGGAAATGAACGAACTTTTTTGCGACACGCTGGAGAAAAAAATTCTGGGGCCATTTCGAAGGTCGCATTCAAAGATTCATGTTGAGTTGCACCAGGGAAGAATTGAGGACGCGCAACTTGACGGCAACTATGACTTGATCGTGTGTGGCTTGCCATTCAATAATTTTCCGCCCACGCTTGTGCGCGCCATCTTCAAGGACCTTATGGAATTATTGATTGATGGCGGCGAGTTGGTGTACTTTGAATACGCGGGCGTGCGCGTGATCAAGGGTTCGTTGGTTGGCTCCAAAGGCAAGAAGCAACTGAAAGAAATCCGCGGCATTCGCCGCGAGTTGTTCAAGGCGCATAATGGCCGGCAACAACTTGTCATGGCGAATCTGCCACCAGCTCTTACGGTTCGTTTGCGCAAAGCAGCGCTTCCGGTTGGGGCGGGTCGATCTTGAACAAGGAAGTGTGTCTGCATGGCGTGGATCAATGAAAACTTTTTGAAATTAAGCGCGGGTTATTTGTTCCCAGAAATCGCGCGGCGCGTGAAGGTGTTTTGCGACACCAATCCAGAACTTGCAAAAAAAGTAATTCGCTGCGGCATTGGCGACGTCACCGAGCCGCTTCCAGAAGTGGCCGTAGCGGCGTTGCGTGAAGGCGCAGAAGATTTGGCTGTTCGCGATCGCTTTCAAGGCTATGGACCTGCGACTGGTCACGAGTTTGCGCGCGCGGCCATTGCTCAAAGCATGTTCCGCGAGCGCGGCGTTGACATTGCCAACGACGAGATTTTTCTTTCCGATGGAAGCAAGCCAGACGCCAGCCATTTTCTGGAATTGCTTGGAAGTGGAAACGTCATCGCGGTTCCTGATCCGGTGTATCCGGTGTATGTGGACACCAATGTCATGGCGGGCAACACTGGTGCAATGAAGGACGGACGTTACGAAGGTTTGGTGTACGTGAATGCGACTCCGGACAATGGATTTGTTCCAGAGCCGCCTTCGCAACAAGTTGACGTGGCGTATTTGTGTTCGCCCAATAATCCAACAGGCACCGCAATGACGCGCGCGGCGCTAACGCGCTGGGTGAATTGGGCATTGAGCAACGACACGCTTATTTTGTTTGATGCCGCGTATGAGGCGTACATTCGCGACAGCGACATGCCGCGCAGTATTTTTGAGATTCCTGAAGCCAAAAAATGTGCGGTGGAATTTCGTAGCTTCTCTAAAAATGGCGGATTTACAGGGCTTCGATGTGGTTTTACTGTTGTGCCAAAAGAATTGACCGGGCGCGCGCGTGATGGCAAGCGAATTTCATTTCACGATTTATGGTCGCGCCGCTGGAGCACATGCAGCAATGGCGTCAGTTGGCCGGTGCAAAAAGCAGTGGCTGCGTTGTGCACCCCGTTGGGTGAAAAACAAATGACGGTGCTGTGCGATTTCTATTTAGCCAACGCCGCCATTCTTCGCAACGCCATCGCAGAGCAAGGGCTTCAAGTGTGGGGCGGACAGAACGCGCCGTATGTGTGGCTGAAATGTCCGGCGGGTCTTACAAGTTGGGACGCGTTTGACTTGCTGCTGAGTGAGACGCAGTTGGTCACCACGCCAGGCGCTGGCTTTGGAAATTGTGGCGAAGGATTTTTGCGCGTGAGCGCGTTTAATTCGCGCGCCAATGTTGAGGAAGCAGGACGACGTCTTGCCTTGCTGAGCGCGGCGGCTTCAAAGCGCTAACTGCGCTCGCGTTCAAACACGGACTGCGCTCTTGTACAAACACG
>CAIWNO010000419.1 GCA_903914045.1 uncultured bacterium
CCAAACGTCGGCAAAAGCAGCCTTTTCAACAGGCTGGCGGGTCGGCGCATTTCCATCGTGGACCCCACGCCTGGCGTCACGCGCGATCGCATCTCCGCCGAAATTTCGCTCACGCCAACCAAGGGTCCATCGCGCGCGCTGCATGTCATTGACACCGGCGGTTGGGGAATTTACACCACGGAAAAAAATAGTAAGGACGACGCGGGCGTTGATCTCACTCCGCTCAAGCCAAGCATTGAATCGCAAATCATGGTGGCCGCGAAAGAGGCCGACATTATTTTGTTTGTCACCGACGCAAAGGACGGTGTGATGGCGCTTGATCGAACCGTGGCCACGCTATTGCGTCGGCGCGGTCTCACTTCCAAGGTGATCGCGGTGGCCAACAAAGTGGACGACAGAAGTTGGGAGTCCGCCGCGCAAGAAGTTGCTCGCCTTGGTTTTGGCGCGCCAACATGCGTCAGTGCCAGCAGCGGTCTTGGACTTGTGTATTTGCGAAATCTCATTGTGAGCAAGTTGCCCGATATGGAAGACGATGCGCCCGATGAGAAGCCGCCCATTCCAGAAATTCGCATCGCCATTGTTGGCCGTCGCAACGCCGGTAAAAGCAGCATTGTGAATTGGCTTGCGGGTGAGCCGCGCGTGATTGTTAGTGAAATCGCCGGCACCACCCGCGACAGCGTTGATGTTCGCATTGAAAAAGAAGGACGCGTCATCACGCTCATTGACACCGCGGGTGTGCGCAAAAAGAAAAGCTGGGACGGCGACATTGAATTTTACGCCAACACCCGCACCGCCGACGCCATCGCGCGCTGCGATGTTGCGTGGCTGCTTCTAGACGCCACGGAAAAAAGCACGCAGATTGAAAAGACATTGGCCATGCAACTTGCTGATTCGTTCAAGCCCACGCTGATCACCGTGAATAAATTGGACCTGGTGCAAAAAACGCTCAAGCCCGCCGACTATCAGGCGTACATCACGCAAGAGTTTCCGCAACTTTCCTACGCGCCCATTTCATTTGTCAGCGCCAAGACCGGTAAGGGTTTGCGCGACACGCTTGCGCTTAGTTTTTCCATGCAAGAGCAGGCCGCGCATCGCGAGGGAACCGGCAAGCTCAATGCCGCCATTAAGAAAATCCTTGCCGAACGTGGACCAAGTTCAAGTCTTGGCACCATCGCCAAAGTGCTGTATGTCAGCCAAATTTCAATCAATCCACCAACCATTGCCATGGTGGTGAACAAGCCCGCGTTGTTCAAGGGTCAATACGAGCGATATTTGCTCAATCGCCTGCGCGAGATGTTGCCGTTTAGCGAAGTGCCAATTCGTCTGCAGTTCAGCGAACGCAAGCGCACATTGCGTCCCGCTCGCAAATAAATTTTGAATTTCGTCACGCATAGTCGTACAGCGAATATGAAGGCGCGCGGAATATTTCGGTTCTTTGCTTAAAGAAACGCGCCGTATTTTCGTTGAACTTGCAACAGCCTCGCACATAAAGCCATGCGGAAATCTTGCCGTGCGTTACTAAGAAATTGAACGCGCCTCATTTTTGTTGAACTCGCTATAAGCCCGCTCTTGGTTAGCATGGGCAACGCGATGTCCATTATTCCGCTTCCAATGTTTGAGCAAGACTCAGACCCCGCGCGCCGCGACGCAATGACTGACGCGGAAATTTACGCCAACCTGAAAC
>CAIWNO010000420.1 GCA_903914045.1 uncultured bacterium
ACTTAATATTCCGTCTGATTTGTTGGCAGGGCGCACGCCCAAAGATTTTGAGCGGCTCTGCGATATTTCCGACAAGGCGCACTGTCCATTTCTGGTGTTGATCGAAACTCCAGAGTTGAATTTGTGGAATCCGGTGAATCAGCCCGCCGTGATTGATCGGTTGCGCCGTCTCGCTTCCGCCGCGACTCGAATTGGTTGTTCAAGCGTGGCCATAAGTTTGGCGGAAGTCACAACGCAAGAACGCGTTGACGCCGTGGTGAAAACATTGAAGCTGGCGTTGGCTGAAATGGACAAGTTTGAAATTTCCCTGTTGCTGCAAAGCGCGTCTGGAATGTTAAGCGATGGCAAAGCGCTGGTTGATGTCGTGAAAAAAGTTGGCGGATTTCGCATTGGCACCATGCCGTCGTTTCAACATGCGGCCACCAATGGCGGCGTGAGTCAAGAGTTGCGCAAGTTGGCTCCGTATGCGCAGTCCATCACCGCCAGCGTGAAAGGTTTTTCCGAAGATGGTGACCACACTGAATGGAGTTTGGACGAGTGCGTGGAAACATTGCGCGCGGTTGGCTACGTCAATTCACTGTCGCTGGATTATTTGGGTAAGGGCGATCCAATCAAGCCGCTCAGCATGGCGCGCGATATGCTTTCCGCGGCAATCGAGGCGGCGGAACCAGCATGAATTCCCATCAACAACCACTGATAATCACCATTGATGGTCCCGCTGGAACGGGCAAAAGTTCCGTGGCGCACATGTTGGCGTTGCGACTTGGTCTTGAATTTCTGGACACCGGCGCCATGTATCGCGCCGCGGCATTTCTAGCGATTGAGAATTCAATTCCCATTGACGATGGTGAATCCATCGCGGCCGCGTTGGCTTGCACCACATTGGTGTTCGATTGGAAATCAAGTCCGCCCAAACTTTTATTGAGCGGTCGCGATGTGACTCCATTCATTCGCTCCGCGGAAGTCACCGAGGCCGTGTCGCCCGTCTCCGCCTGCTCGGATGTGCGCCGCGAAATGGTGCGGCGCCAAAGGGAAATCGCCAACGCGCATCCACGCCTTGTCACTGAAGGCCGCGATCAAGGCTCGGTTGTATTTCCAGATGCTCCGCTGCGGATTTATTTAGAGGCCGACGCCCGAGTCCGTGCGCAGCGACGCGTGGCGCAGTTGCGCGCGTCGGGTCATGTTGCCGATGAGGCCAGTATTCTTCGGGCGATTCAACATCGAGATCATGTGGATTCCACGCGCGCGGTTGGACCGCTTCGTATTCCTGTTGGCGCCGAGCGCGTGGATACCAGCCACCTTGATTTAGAAGCTGTTGTTTCAACGCTTGAACATTTGGCTCGTGAGCGACTTGGTTCGCTGTTGCCCAACACCACCGCGGCGGTGCGCCACTAATGTTTCATGATTTCGCGCGGCGCGCGCCTGGTCGCACATTTCTGCAAGCCATTTGGTGGGATTTCATCGCTCTTTTCTGCGCCATCGTGGCCAGAATTTTGTATCGCATGAAAGTGGTTGGAGCCCACAACATTCCACGCACCGGCGGCGTGTTGTTGGTTGGCAATCATCAATCATTTCTGGAT
Source organism: uncultured bacterium (assembly GCA_903914045.1). Taxonomy (GTDB): domain Bacteria; phylum Planctomycetota; class Phycisphaerae; order Phycisphaerales; family SM1A02; genus SYAC01. The sequence continues at coordinate 1,581 of CAIWNO010000420.1, forward strand.
CCAATTCCTCACGCGGCTGTGGCGTACGACAGGCAGACCGCGTACATCGCGCGCAGCACGCTCTTCAATAATAAATATTTTGGCGCGCTCATTTCCTCTTTCAACGCCATACCGCTGAAAGAAAAATCCGACTCCGCGGCCATTCGGACCGCGCTGCAAGTGCTGGCAGAAGGGCGCTGTTTGTTGATTTATCCCGAAGGCGGTCGCTGCGACGATGGAGCCATCGCGCCATTTCAACGCGGCGTTGCGCTGCTTATTCGCCGCGCCAAAGTTCCCGTGATTCCAGTTGGGATCGAGGGAGGTTTTGATATTTGGCCTAGTTCGCAAAAGTTGCCGCGCCTGAGTGGGCGCCTTGAAGTGGAGGCGGGTGAGGCCATCGATCCAGAAGTATTGATCAACGATCCCGATGGCGGCATTGAACGATTGCGATTGGCGGTGGATCGACTGCGCATGAACCGCCGCGAATCCATTCGACGCGCAACGCAAGGAAGATTGCCTGCGCGCGGTCCAGGCGATCAACTTCTTCTGCCCGCGCCAACCAGCGAAGGCGCGGCGCAATCGCAACCAACAAGTTCGCATTCCACTTCCGCCACCAACGCACATGCCTGACGCCAATTTGCCAAGTGGTTCAAGCCTCAGCGCGCGCGACGCGGCGGCTGAAATTGCCGCCAAATTTTCCGCGGCCGGTTACACCGCGTATTTCGCGGGCGGTTGCGTGCGCGATGAATTGCTTCAACTTTCGCCCACCGATTACGACATTGCCACCAGCGCCACCACTGAGCAAATTCGCTTGATCTTTCCCAAGGCACGCGGCGTCGGTGAAAGTTTTGGCGTCATCCTTGTGCATCACAAGGGACGCGTGGTTGAAGTCGCCAGTTTCCGCGCCGACGGCCGCTATGTGGATGGCCGCCGTCCCGAGGACATTGAAGTTGGCGATGAAAAAACCGACGCCAATCGCCGCGATTTCACCATCAATGGAATCTTCATGCATCCCGCCACCGGCGAAATTATTGATCATGTCAATGGCCGCGCCGACATTCAACATAAAATGTTGCGCGCCATCAACAATCCCGACGCGCGATTGAGCGAGGACCGACTTCGTCTATTGCGCGCGGTACGTTTTGCGGCGCGCTTTGCGTTCACTATTGAGCCACAAACAGAAGCCGCCATTCGCGCGCACGCGCATGAACTTCGCGGAGTCAGCCGCGAACGCGTAGGTCAGGAATTGCGCCGCATGATCGCGCATGCAAGCCACGTGAAGGCGATCGAACTCATCGAGGCCCTTGGCCTTGCATCAAGCACATTGCTTGAAGTGGCGCCGCCAACTTCACTGCGGCGCGTGCGAACGCTTGCGCACACATTCACGCCAACACGCGCTGCGCCGCACGCGCCAGAGACACTTCCGGCGCAACAGTTGGCCACGGTTCTAGCGGCATGGTTGCTTGATCGCGAATCCCAGTTGCCGTGGCAAGAGCGCGTGCATCATTGGACAAACGCGCTGGTGCTTTCCAACAAGGAGCGCGACGCCCTTACTGGCACGCTGCACTTGCAAACCACCTTGCCGCAGTGGGCCACATTCACAAAGGCGCTGCAAAAAAGAACCGCCGCCAACGCATCCTTCATGGACGCCTTGCATGTCTTTGCCACTGATGCGCCAGACATGGCGGCACGCATTCACCAGGACTTTCAAACTCTGCAAACTGATGGTATTTCCCCAGCGCCTTGGCTTTCTGGTGATGATTTGATAGCCATGGGTTTGCGCGCCGGACCAAACTTTCGCCGCATTTTGGACGCGGTGTATGACGCTCAATTGGAAGGGCGGCTGGTCAATAAAGCCGCCGCCACCGCTTTAGCCAAGCAACTTTCTAGCGCTTGATCCGTATACTCACGGATCATGAAACGCCTCGCCCCATTGTTTGCAATGATGCTCGCCACCGTGTTTTTGTTTGCCGCGGACGCGCCGTCGCCTTTGCAAATGAATCAGAAGGACCCTTCCAAGGCTCCAAAAATTTATGTCATTCCAATGGGACTCAATGGCAAGGGTCAAATTAGCACGGATATTCGGCTTAGCATTTATGAAAAAGTTGTCAAAGATGTGAAAGAGAAAAAACCCGACCTGATTATTTTTCAACTTCAAAGCGATGATGGCAAAAATGGTCAGGACTATCTTGGCAATGACGACCGTTCCGAGCGTGGTCAAATTGACTTTGAGGACGCGCGAAAAATGGTGGATCTTCTCAAGGCCGAATTGGCTTCCATTCCCCAAGTCATGTGGGTGAAAGACTCCGTCGGTTTCAGCACTGCGTTGGCGTTGGCGTGGCCCGATCTTTATATGACCAGTAATGCGCGGTTGTTTGGCATGTCGCGGGTGATGGAATTTGTTCAGCATCCAGATCCTGAAGTGGTCAGAAAGTTTTTGGCGGCGTGGACTGGTATTGCCAATGGTTTCTTGCGACGCGGTGGCTATCCACCAGAACTTGGTCTTGCCATGATGCGACCGGAAAAATTTCTGAGTGTCTCGTGGGATGGGCGGAAATTGGCTTGGCGCCAAGACTCAAGCGGAACATTTGTCATTGACAGCAGCGATACCCTAGTTGCAAACTTCGACGCCAAGACCGCCGAGGACTTTGGTTTGTGCGACGGCATCGCGGACAATATTGAGGACCTGATGTTTCTGCTTGGTTATCGAGAATGGGATGATTCCCTTGGAAAAAACAATCAAGACGGCGTAAAA